>JAPUFX010000019.1 GCA_027293415.1 Candidatus Methylomirabilota bacterium | reverse complement strand
TGCTATTGCTGCGCTTTTCTCGCATGGAGGCAGAAATCACGCAAACAAATGGTGCCGTTGAATCGGTGTAGGGAGTGCCGGCCTCTTTCCCCGTCCGGCTACGCTCGGTGTTGGATGTTAATCGAGACAAGCTGGGGCTGGGCTCTATTGCGCAAAGTGTTGGCTCAGAAGAAGCCGAGGGGGCCTTCTCCTCAGCGGGAGCCAATGGGCCTCTGCTTGTCTGTTCCCAAATACACAGACTCCACGCCGAAACTGAGTTGCGGTAGGGGTACCTGCCCTGCTAATACGTCAACTACAGTGACATGTGGTAGTATTTGTCTACCACGAAGTACACGAAGATCACGAAGTTTTTTTTCAATCTGATTTCCCTTTGTGTCTTTCGTGCTCTTCGTGGTGATATTTTTCTCTCGCTACAACCTGCCTTCTCTATGTGAGAACTTTCCGTGTCGGACGCCTCCCTTTCTTCGGAGCAGACCCCCTCGGCTGCAAACGAAGTGTGCGCTTCCTCCTCCGAGGAAAGTGGGTCTTATGAATGATGGCAATAGGGTTGCGAAGAACTTTTCGCCACACTTTTGGACGGGGAGCCCGGGGGCGGTTGACATCAGAGGTCCTGATCGGATAGTCTCCGCCAAAATCGGTGCAATGTGTCTTAAATACTAATACAGCGTTGACATTGGTTCGTGACCATTTAGAAGAAAGGAGGATCTGACAATGATAAGGTTATCAAAGTTCGTTTCCTATGCGGTTATCGCTCCGTTGGTACTGGGGGGCGTAATGGCATTTCTGCCCTCCGCAGGTTCTACGGAAGAGCTCAAAATAGCTCACTTCATGTCGCCCAAACACCCCATGGACAGGTTCCTGATGCGGCCCTGGGCGAAGGAGATTGCAAAGATAACGAACAACGACCTGACGGCCCGCATCTACCCTGGAGGTGAGCTTGGGAAGGGCCCCCGGGCGCAGTTCAAGCGCGCTGTTGACGGTATTGCCGACATCACCTTTGGCCTGCAGGGTTACACGTCCAAGCAGTTTCCCAGGACCACGCTGATCGAGCTACCCGCCGTGGCCCCGAACGCCGTCGAGGCGACGAAGAGGCTCTGGGACATCTATGATAGGTACCTGGCCGTTGAATATAAGCGGGTCAAGACCCTCGCGATCTGGAACGCTGAAAGCCCGATCCTGATGACCAAGAATAAGCCCATCCGTAAGATTTCGGACATCAAGGGGCTTAAGATCCGCACACCGTCCAAGGCGCAAGCGGACCTCATCAAGGCCCTGGGCGCGACGCCCGTGGCAATGCCGGTGACCAGGATGTACAACGCACTGAATACGGGCGTAGTGGACGCCTTGATGGTTCCAGCCAGTGTCATCCGTTCCTTTAAGATCGGCGAGGTGGCTAAGTACTACACTACCGGTTTGCCATTCGGCCAATCGCCGTTCTTCCTGTTGATGAACCGTCCGAAGTGGGAATCGCTTTCGGCGAGTCAAAAAGCGGCAGTTAATAAGACCACGGGCCGCGGACTCAGCCTTAAAGGGGCCAAATTTTACGAGAAGGCCGGCGCAAAGGGCCTCAAGTCCGTCAGTAAGGGTGGGAAGCACGAGGTCATCTCCCTCTCATCTGATGAGGTGAAAAAGGGAACAGCGCTTTTGATAAAAGCCCGGAAGAAGATCGTAGCGGACCTTGAGAAGAAGGGGATTCCGGCCAAGGCGATCCTTGCTGCGATGGGAGTTGTAAGCTAGGCGGCCGTGGAGGACCGACGCGGGAAGATAAGCACGACCGTCGATAGTACCGTCCGCCTGCTAGCCTACCTTGGTGGCATAGTTCTCCTGTGGCTGATGGGTCTCACCGTCGTCGCGGTCGTCATGCGTTATGTTTTCAATGCACCTATCCTCGGTGCGCAGGACATCTCCGAGCTTAGCCTGGTCCTCGTGGTCTTCTTCGCTCTGGCCCATTGCGGCTGGACCGGTGGGCACGTGGCGGTTGACCTGATCAGCATGTTCTTGAAGCCGGAGATTCTCCGCTGGACGGATAGCTTGGTCCGGGCGATTTCCGGTCTGCTCTTTGTCTACGTCGCGTGGCAGACTATGCGGCAAAGTCTCGTCGCGCTTGAATTCGGTGAGGCCTCTAACCTGGTAGAAATTCCCCACTTTCCGTTCATCCTTGTAGTAGCGTTCGGTTCTGCCGTCTACGCCCTGGTGCTCTTTGTTCAAGCGGTGCGGATCGCCTGCGGTCTTCCGGACATGAAGATGCAATGACACCGACGGAGACCGGTCTCCTGGGTTTGGCGGGGCTGTTCTTGTTTCTTGCACTCCGCATGCCCGTTGGCATTGCCATGATGTTCGTCGGTGTCTTGGGATTCGCCGCCCTGAAGGGATGGGGACCGGCTCTCGCTGTCCTCGGCAGCGAGCCCTTCGTCATCGCGTCCAACTATGAACTGACGGTTATTCCGCTCTTTGTATTGATGGGCAATTTCGCCAGCGTGTCGGGGATGAGCCGCGACCTCTATGCCGCGGCCTATGCGTGGTTTGGCCACTGGCGCGGCGGCCTAGCCTCCGCCACCATCGCGGCCTGTTCGGGGTTTGCGGCGCTCTCCGGCTCTTCTGTGGCCTCCGCCGTGACGATGGGCCGGGTTGCACTGCCGGAGATGCGCCGCTACAACTACGACCCGCGGCTCGCCACGGGATGCATTGCGGCGGGTGGCACCCTGGGTATTCTGATTCCACCCAGCACCGGCTTTATCGTCTACGCCATCTTGACCGAGGAGTCGATCGGCCGGCTGTTCCTGGCAGGCGTCCTCCCAGGCTTGCTGCTGACCGCCCTTTTCATCCTGTCGATCTACATTCAAACGCGTATCAATCCCAAACTCGGTCCGGCGGGGCCGGCCGTACGGTTTAGTGAAAAGCTCAAGGCGACTTGGCAGGCGAGCTCCATGATCGGGATCGTCTTCATCACCATTGGCGGTATCTATGGTGGTCTCTTTACGCCTACCGAGGCGGCCGGGGTGGGTGCCTTTCTCGCCTTACTGCTCGCGCTGTTCCGTCGAAAGGTCAATGTCTCTTCTATGTCATCCGTTCTGTTGCAAAGTGTTCGAACGACGGCGTTTGTTTTTCTCATCCTGGTCGGTGCTCACATCTTCAACCCATTTCTGGCGCTAACGCATATCCCGTCTGATCTGGCCGAGTTGCTGGTCGGTTTGGAACTGCCTCGTAATTCCGTACTGCTCATCCTCCTGGCGAGTTACATCGTGCTCGGTACGTTCCTCGAGGGTTTCGCGATGCTGGTGCTGACCCTCCCGGTCGTGCATCCAATCATCGTGGCGCTGGAGTTTGATCCAATCTGGTTTGGTGTTGTGATGGTGATTGTCCTCGAGATGGGACTCATCAGCCCACCGGTCGGGATAAATGTGTTCGTTG
>JAPUFX010000018.1 GCA_027293415.1 Candidatus Methylomirabilota bacterium | reverse complement strand
CAGGCTACGCAAGGCAAGGTGGCAAAGGTGGTCGAGGCAGAAAAGTTTGTTCTTCGGGATGAGAAGGGAAATATCCGCGGCGACCTTGTGGTGAACGGGGGTATTCCGAGTCTCAATCTCTATGGCGAAGCCAAGCATAACTATGCCATCGTGTCCCCATCTTTGCTGAGTCTTGTTAAAAAGGATGTGGCATTTGAAGTTGTGCTAGTTAAAGGAGAAGCGAGCCTAATCCTCAGAACGGGGGAGTGGATCGAAGCCCAAGCCCGACTAGATGTTGATGCTGATGGCTCGGCGCGTATCACCGTGGGAAAGCCAGGAAGGGGCAAAGCAGTTCTTGGTAGTGTTTCGCTCGAAGCAGAGTCAACAGGGGTGGTCGAAAAGCGGCGTGAATCTTCTCTTGTTTTCTTTGGCACGGCCGGGAAGGTCATCTGGAGCGCACCGTAGGATGGTCCGCCCGATGGTTGGCTGAGGAGAGGAAGGTGGCTAGTCCTTGTGTTTATTCCACCACCGTGCGAGAGGGGTCTGGCACGATTGTCTCCCCGAAGACGATCGGGTCCTCGTCGAGAGTGGCAGCAGCTTTTTTCTCCCCCTTTACCTTTCTCCCTTTTTCTTCTTTTTCACTTCTGCTACCCTCTGTGCAGCACGCTCGGCTGGATTAATGTAGACGTATCTGATGATCTCTCTTAGGAATTCGACTGCGTACTTGGCCTCCTGAGGCGACACCTGGGGCCACTCTGGGTGTGCACCGGAACGCCCCAGTATCCGAAGATCATCGGCCCATTCCCGCAGGTCTTGGGCTATCACCTGGTTGTCATGGAGGTACTTTAGCTGCTTGGGCAGGTCCTTTCCCTTAGCCTTCTTATCCTGGCAGAGAGCGTGAATCGCCCTGCGGGCCATGACTCCGCAGGCGTTATTTGCACCGATAGCAAGGCACTTCTCTGCTTCATTAGCCGCCTCCTTCACAGGTCCCGGGACTGAGGGATGGGTCGTGGGAGTGCCAACGGGAAACTGGTGGATAACTTTTTCTGGTATTTCCTGAACCGGGGGTCGGATGAGGAGGTACGTATCCTTCCCACACCCAACGCATTTGTAGACTACATGAAACAGCTTAACATTTTCTCCATATGGCCTCTTTACCCCTGGCGGTCTGCCTCGAATGACTACTATCTCGTGCGGACCCTCTCCAACCGTATGCGCAATATGGAGGCTAAGGACTCCACAGCCAGCACAGAGAAAGGTCCTTTTGTCGCCTTTGTTCACTTCTTCTTCCTCCACCGCGCCAGGGCAGCCCTACGGAGAATCTTGCTGCGCTCCTCCGAGGACACACCCTCCCATCGGGCCTTGCCACCCTTCCTGCCGCCTCTGCGACCAAGGGCTACAGCATGGGGATTCTTTCTCTTGGCCATATGCCATAGATAATACACCTCCGAGAGCGCCTTTGCAAAATCCTCTTGACAATACAAGAGCGTTCTTGTATAACTCCTGAACAGGAGACGGAGTGTAGGGAGTGGGCCGGCAAGACGCTCCGCGAGGCCATGATAGAGGCGGCCCAGGACTGGCTTAAGAAAAAGGGAGGGCGTAATGGCAGAGTTTACAGTCAAACTATATTGCAGAAAGTGGACCACGAATGGCGAGGAGCGGGAGGCGTGGGGCGTCCGCTACCGGCTCAACGGTAAGTATAAGTCCGAGATCGTGGGGGATTTGAAACTTGCGAAGATACGGGAGAGGCAGCTTCACGAGGATCATAAAAACGGGTTGCTCGGGGTGGGAAAAGATAAGACCTTTTCCGACCTCGTGGCCCCATTCTTGGAGGACAAACGGAATTACGGGCGAGACTTAGAAACGATTGAGTTACGGGTGCGGAACCTGGCAAAGCAATTTGACGGCGTGGCCCTCGAGGACATAACCGCCGAGGCGATCAGTACCTATATCGGCAAGCGGAAGGCTGAAGGCGTGAGCGGGGCGACGGTCAATCGGGAACTCGCGGTGCTCCGCAATATGCTTCGGATGGCCCTCGAGTGGGATTGGCTCCGGCGAGAACGAAAATTTAAGATGCTCCCGGAAGGTCCGGGGCGAGATCGGGAATTGACGGAAGCCGAGGAAAAGGCCCTCCTCCCTCACCTCAAACCCGCCTTCGTTGATCTTATGCAGGCGGCTCTCTGTACCGGTATGAGGGAGGGGGAACTGATAAAGCTCACCTGGACTCAGGTTGATCTCGCGGAGCGCGTCCTGGACTTTCCTCCGACCAAGCGCGGGGAAAAGCGACTCATGCCGATCAACGAATCCCTTTACTATATCCTGCTCCGGCGCAAGGGAGCGGCGACCTCCGCTCATGTGTTCACGAGGCCGGACGGGACACCTTGGAGTAAGTGGGCTGTTCACTACCACCTTAAGAAAGGGATTCAGGCGGCGGGGATTGCCCACCTCTGGTTCCACGATCTCCGGCATACCGTGGCCTCCCGGCTTAACCGCAACGGAGTCTCGGCGTCCTATGTGCAAGACCTCCTCGGTCACAAGACGGCGAACATGACCCGCCGTTACACCCATACGCAGGCGGCGGACCTCCAAGCGGCTCTTGCAACCTTGACAAATCATGAACGGGAGAGTAGTAACGGGTTGACACCCCATCGTAACTCTGCTAGCTAAAAGGATGGAGGCGGATTGGGCCTGGTGGCTTTCCCGGTCTTCAAAACCGGTGGGCCTGCCAAAAGCGGGCCGGTGGGTTCGATTCCCACACGCCTCCGCCAGCCATCACGAAGCCCTAACCCCCTTCTCCATAGAGGCCATCCGTGGGACGGATTCACCCGACCGGGGCCTTGCTTCGTCTCATCGTCCTCTTGCTCGATTGGGCCACGCGCTCGCCGGGGCTGTTCTCAACGAGCACCACTGTGACTGACTCATCGCTCATCCGTTTCACTCGAGGGAAGTTTCGGTCAATCAGAAGTCCCCGATGGCGCCCATGAACACGCGATGCCGTCTTTGCCGGCATGCTTCGCAGCGTACATGGCCCGGTCAGCTAGCTTCAGGAGGTCGCTCGCCTCCGTGATGGAGTTCAAAGGATAGTTGGCAATCCCCAGGCTCATCGTCAAAGGCAGAAGAGGCTCAATCCCGGGAAACCGATGCTCGCGGATCGTCCGCCGGATACGTTCCGCCTCTATCCAGGCTCCCTCCCCCTCTGTCTGAGGGAGGAGGAGCACGAACTCCTCTCCGCCATACCGCGCGAGCACATCCCCCCGCCGGATCACGTCTTGGATCACGTTTGCCAGCTCTTTCAGGATCACGTCCCCTTGGGCATGTCCGTAACGATCGTTGACCTCCTTAAAGTCGTCCACATCAAGCATGATGCAGCAGAGTGGCTGCCCATACCACTTGGAGCGCTCCACTTCCTCCTCTAACTTTCGGAAGAGGAAGCGACGGTTGTACGCCTGAGTCAAATCGTCGATCAGCGTGAGCTGCTCCAGGTTCAGGTTGGCATGCTCCAGGCTCTCGAAGAGGTGGGCGTTCTGCAGGGCGATGGCGGCGACTTCACCGATGAGCTGACAGAGTTGCAGTTCTCTCGTGTCAAAGGGAGAGCCCGAGCGCGCCATCCGGAGGACGAGCGTTCCCACCACCTTGGCGCGCAGGTTGATCGGCACCACGAGGAGAGTCCGGAACTCCAACGGGACCATCACGTCCCACACTCCAGCCATGAGCGGATCCTGGCTCACATCCTCCACCACGACCGGTTGCTGGCGCCGGATTGCCTCCTGAATCTCCGGATACCGCTCTAGTGTGATTGGCAGACGCGTGATTCTCGGATTATCCTGAGAAGCGACGACATAGCCCTTCTCTGCATCTCCGACGATGACGAGCGAGCAGCGCATGGCGCTAACCAATTGGGCGGTACGCTCGACAATGAGGTGGAAGATTTCCGATGGCCGGAGGGTGGAGGCGACGGCTTTCGACAGCTCGAGGAGCTGGGCCAAGTCCTTCCGTCGCTGCTCCAGCTCTTCCCATAACTCTCGCGTACGCAGATGGGCCTTGACCCGGGCCAAGAGCTCACCTGGCTGCACAGGCTTTGTCAGGAAGTCGTTGGCCCCCGCATCCAGGCCCCGGATCCGATCCTCTAGGCCGTCCTTGGAAGTGAGGAGCACCACCGGGATGGCCCGAGTAGCCTCGTGCTCCCTGAGGGTTTGACACACCTGAAGCCCGTCGAGGTCCGGCAGCATAATGTCAAGGAGGATAAGGTCTGGGTTTACCCGGTGGGCAAACTCCAGGGCCTCCTGGCCGTTTTCCGCCTCCTCGATCTGAAGGCCATGCCTCTCCAGGTGCTCCCGGACCATCTGCCGCAGCATCGGCTCATCGTCGACGATCAGGATGGTCGCCATCTATCCTCCTGCTGGTCGGCTATGAAATGTTCCGTGGCCATCCACTCATCCTTCTCAACGACCTTTCCTATTCGATACGATAGATTCCATGTCCTCCCATCGCGCTACACCAGAACCTCCGGGACTTCCATTTCACCTCTGCGGAACGCGGCTAAGAATGCATCAACCACCTGTGGGTCAAATTCAGTTCCCGACTCCTTGGTGACGACCTCTTTGGCATCGAAGGGCGACATGGCCTTCCGGTACGGCCGATCACTCGTGAGAGAGTCGTACACATCCGCTACCGCAATGATGCGTGCCTCCAGCGGAATATCATTCCCACTGGTGGGGTGGTAGCCAGATCCATCGAATCGGTCATGGTGGGACAAGATGATGGGGAGTACCCGGCGCAGCGAGCCACCTACTGACTCAAGCATACCTACCCCCTTCTCCACATGGCGCTTCATCTCCTCGAACTCTTCCTGGGTCAGACGCGCCGCTTTGTAGAGGATTTCCCTGCTGATATCCAGCTTGCCAATATCATGCAGCAACGCAGCCGCGCGGACATCTTCGATTCGCTCAGAGTTGAGTCCGAGATACGAGGCGACCTTAGCGGCGTAGATCGACACCCGGTAGGAGTGGTTCTGGGTGTACTCGTCCTTGGAGATGAAGTGGCGCAGGATGAGCAGGACCCCATGGTAGGTCTCCCGCAACTCGCGAAGGTGGTTTTGCTTGTGATCGTAGAGAGTACCCATGGCGTAGGCGGTTACCACCAAGATCCCCCCCCAGATCGTGATGTCATACCATTTGTCTTCGGGGGAGCCTGTTCCCACGGTGCTGAACAACACGGGGTTATAATAAACGAGCAAAATGACCATGAATAGACTTGCAAACGCCGTCAGCACGGCGTGGCGCCGGCCGTAGTAATAGGCTGAGAATAGGGTAGGAACAACGTAGAACCCGAGCACCATGCGGTGTGAGGCGATCAAGAAATTCATCACCCCAGCCAGGAAAAACAGTGAAAGGACCAGCCACAACTCCTTATTCACATCCGTGAGGCGGCCCCGCACGATCGTTCCCATCTTCCTCCTCCAGGTCTCCCGTTGCCTCGGCTGGTCTTCGCCTGCTCAATCAGAGGTAGGATTTCACTCCACGCAAATTGGGAAGATTTTCAGACGGTCCATCGCGGTAGGCGGATTTCGCGTCCGGCATACTTCAGTGTCTGAATTCGGAGATTTGCACCCCCTCCATGCCCCTCTTCCATGTTGGATCGGTAGGGTCGATCAGCTTCACTATGCAAGGAGGGTGCCGCTTTCCCCTTTGTCTCGGGACCGCCTGACCGAGGGGTTCACTCCCCACCATCGCATCCATGACAATATGGCATGGACGTTGCGAAACTGATGGTAAGCTCGGGTTTTTTAACGTGTGACGGAGGCCTTACCCGTGGACGATCTCAGAGCCATGGCACGTCGATCCCTCCAGCTGTTTGAAGAGTTCATTGCAGAAGTGCGCGCTATCATGGCCGTGCAAGGGCTTTCGACGGCCGATGCAAAAGAGAAGATCAAAGGGAAACAGCAGGTCCTCCTCCAGGAGACCGAAGAACTCCTGAACAACTTTCGCGTTAAAGTCATTGAGAAAGAACAGGAGTTCGAGACTGTGCTGTACCCCGAGCAGGAGGACCTGATCGAAGGGGCGCGAAAGGCTGTCCGTGATCTGTACCGCGTGATCGACCGCTTCGGCTTGAAGGAAAAACTCCTCCGTCGCTGGAAAGAGCAATCCTCTTCCGCCATGTTGGCCGAGTACCAGCAGGCCCTCCGCGATGACCATCTCGACAGGATCGAGATCTTCGAGGCCGAAGCCGAAAGGTACCTCGCCCGGAAGGGAGACCCGGAAGTTCTTTCAAAATTTGCTACCCTGAGAGCCCAATCTTTGGATCCCCTTCTCACTCCCACGCAGAAGAAGGCCAAAACCGCCCTCGCGGAACTGCACCGGATCAAGCAAGAGGCCATCGTCGGCTTGTCCTTCCTCACGTCTGCGTCCCAGCTCTTCGGTGACCTCATTCCTCCAACAAGTGTCATGTGGCGGATGGAAGAGCGCCACCACCTGGACCGGATAGATCGACTGGGAATCGTGACAGCGCTGCATCAGAACGGGCATCCCCCCCGTCCCGTGAACCTCCTGGACGTCAGCAAGACCGGCCTGCGGGTGCAAGTCTCCGAGGAGTTCGATCCGGGAACGATCCTGGATCTCTCGTTTGAATCCGTCGGGGTAACCGAGCAGGCTATTAATTTTACTGTTGAGATCCGGTGGTGTAAGAAGGAGCCAGACGGGCCGGAGGAGCCAGAACGGTACACGCTCGGCCTTCGATTTGTTGAAGGGACAGAAGGGCCGTGGCTGGACCTTCTTCCCAAGCTCCTTGACCAGGTGGCGAATTTAAGGCCCTCTTCTCTTCCTTCCCAAGCTAGTGCCGCACCAACTAGTGCCGTTCCAACTTGATAAGTGGTTCGACAGGGCTTCGACGGTGAGCTCAGCCGAACCGCTCACCACCCCGAGGAGGATCGAGGGGCCGAATTTGAGCGGCTTGCCTTGTTGCAAGGGTCGTGAACCAGTGCAGCGAGAAAGTAGGTAGAAATAGTTGGAACGGCACTAGCGACCGATGCCCGTTGACTGCTATCCGATGACCGTAAGGGACCAAGGGATCATTTTTCGGTCGTCGGTCATTGGTCCACAGTCAGTACTAGGGGGTCAGGCCCCCCTTCGGTGCTCGGCCTTCGCCTCGCTGAGCACCCCCCGGGCGTAAGGAAGCCCCTCCCCCACAACCCCTCAGTGCCCCTGGCCCGCATTATTCACGAACGGAGTGTCTTCATGAATAATGCGTCCCGCCGCTGCGGCGGGACTCAAGGCTAGCCCTGAGCGACGCCCCGCAAACGCGGGGCGGAGTCGAAGCCCGGAGGGCAGATTATTCACTTCTATGTGAATAATCCGGGCTGGCGGAACCCTGGGGTGCTTAGGAGGAGTTAGAAGGAAACGCAGCGTGCGTTTCCCCCTTATGGCGGAAAGATGCCGTGACCTGAGGGCAAAACTGGAGGCTGGAAAGGGCGTGCGATGGAGGGGAAAGAGGTGAACGGGTCCAAGCGTCGGCGCGATCGCCGCTCAGCTTCCCTTGTCCCTTTCGACCTCGTCGATCTCCACGGCGACGTTGAGGAGCAAGGTTTCTAAATCCTTCTGAATCGTCTTCGGGAGGTCGGATGCTTCCTTGGCCCCCAAGGGAGTAAAGGAGAAACTCCCACTCCGCTCTTGGTGTGAAGTCATCGCGATGGCGTTAAATGCATTTTCTCCGGTCTCTCCTCCGAACTCGGCGTGCACAACCCAACCGGTTTCAAAAAGGATAACTCCCTCACCGGCCGGCAACGAGATCACGAGCCGCCCTGATTTCCTGCCGATGGAGACAGCCTGGGCTACCTCGGTCATGTCCATGACTGCCAATGAGCCCTGGAGCGTCTGCACAGGTGCCGCTTCTGGGGCCTCCACGGCTGCTGCCTGACCTGAGTCTCTTGCTGGTGCCCCAACTTGGACACCCCGAAGCTGCAACAGCGTGCGCACGCGAGTCACGATAGTGGCGACGGGCGAGTTATCCGGAAGGATCATGTCCGCCTCAGTTCGGGTCGCAGCCACTCCCATCTGCGCAGCCCGGTCGACGAAGAGGATGAACGGAATTTCCTTGCTCGTGCGGTCACCCCGTATGTCCGAGACCAGCTCGGAGCCATACATGTCATCGACCACGGACTGGCTCAGGACCAGGTCTGGCCGGCGCCGCCTCAACGTTGTCAGGGCAGACGTTCCGCTGGACGCCACCGAGACCTCATAGCCCGCCAATTCTAAGGCCTTCTGGAGTCGAATGCTGTTGTCTGGATCGGCGTCAACCACAAGTACGAACGCCATGGGAATCCTCCCCTCCGTCCGCTCTCAGGAGGGTATAGCCGCCCGGGGCGGCGAGAGGTCTCGGGGACCGATTGTCCCTTATCGGCTCGAACGCCGGAATCTGCGTAACGAGGGCACCATCGATCGAGACCGCCGCCAGAATATCACGCCCGCTGCTCCTAGGCTACCTTCTTTCGTGACTATCATACACCGCTAAGGCACGTGTCGGATACTTTTGGAACAGATTGCATCATCGGAAACGGTGGCTGGTTTCAACCGTCGCACGGTTTGTGCCAGCGACTGCTTGGAACGAGATACCGCGTGATTTGGACCTTCGGGAAACGTGAGCTAGAGTTCTCTTGGACAGGAGTTGTGCCGGAAATCCCTACCACCGACCCTGGCGGACGGGGGGGGAAGAGTGACTAGTGCCGTTCCAACTTGATAAGTGGTTCGACAGGGCTTCGACGGTGAGCTCAGCCGAACCGCTCACCACCCCGAGGAGGATCGAGGGGCCGAATTTGAGCAGCCTGCCTTGTTGCAAGGGCCGTGATCGAGTGCAGCGAGAAGGTTGGCGCAAATAGTTGGAACGGCACTAGAGTAGACTTCGGAGGTAAGCGCTCAGATAATCGACCACGGTGACGACAATGTAGATGGCAATCAGCAGGGTGAGGAGCTGGTTTTCGAGGAAGAGGCTGATCGCAATGTGGATTTGTTGGCCCAAGCCTCCTGCCCCGACCAAACCCAGTATCGCTGCCGCCCGGATGTTCACCTCCCACCGGTAAAGAGTGTAGGAGACAAAGTTGGGGTAGGCCTGTGGAAGAAAGCCATACAGGACGAGAGGAGGGCCTTTAGGACTCTTTGCCTCGGATGGAGCCTAGCGAATTGAGCACGAAGGTAGCAAAGGTCTTACAGAGGGGAGATCTAGAGCGGACCTTATGGTAGATAAGATAAAAGTCCCGGGTGAGCCGCGGGCCCTCAAGGGCTACCGTGCGCAGCGTCCCCCGGTCCAGGTCTTCCTGGATAGCCCGAATTGAGATCACCGAAATCCCTGCACCACTCTTGACCGCTTGGCGGATTGCCTCGGTGCTCCCCAGCTCTGCGACCACGGTGAGAGCCCTGGTGTCCAGGCCTGCGGAACGAAGCGCCTCCTCCAATACCTTTCTGGACCCCGACCCGAGTTCCCGCAAGATAACGGGCTGCCCGAACAGCTCCGCCAGGGCAACCGCAGGCCGCGCAGCCCACCCGTGATCTGCAGGCAGAGCAACCACCAGTTCATCTTCCAGCAGCTTCGTGTAGACCAACTGACCGTCGTCAAACTTGGCCCCCACGGCCCCCAGTTCATACGTCCCCTCCAACACGCCTCGGGCAATATCCCTCGAGTCACCGATCCTCAAGGTGAGGAAGATCTCCGGGTACTGGGCCTTGAACCGGGCCAAGAGTGCGGGGAGGACGTACTCACCAGGAATGTTGCTCCCCCCGATGATCAAATGTCCCTTCAAGGAGCCCTTGTACTCCTCCAGAGCCTGGAGCGCCTGGTTCCTCAGGGCAAGCACCTGCTTAGCATACCCATACAGTACCTCTCCCGCCTTTGTCAGCACTACCTCCCGACCGAGCCGGTCCAAGAGCTTGAGCCCCACAAATTCCTCGAGCCCCTTGATGTGGCCGCTCACCGTCGGTTGAGTCAGATAGACCGCCTCGGCGGCCTTCGAGAAGCTTTTCAACTCTACGATCTTGCAAAAGACCTCTAAGGCACGAATATCCATGCGATTATCTCGGATCGCTTCCTGCTCCTGGGGCCCCACCCCGGAGCTGGCTATTCGCCAGGCCCCATCACGGCCCTGCGCAGGTCGCGGTAAAGCTGCTCGTAGGCATCGATCTCCCGCTCCGGGGAGAATTCCCGCTCGATCTTTGCCTTCGCGTGCCTACCCAGACGCCGGCGAAGATCAGGATCGACGATCAGGCGTTCAGCTTTCCGCTCAAAGTCATCTTCGGAGGTGAAGAGGAGGCCGTCCACCTCGTCCACGATCACGGATCGGTTTCCCTCGATATCCGAGGCGAGGACCGCCACCCCCCGACTCATGGCCTCGAGGACGGCATTGGACATCCCTCCTTCCGAAAGGGAGGAGTTGACCACCACGTCGACTACTCGGAGCATGCTGCAGATCACCTCATGCGGGACCTCCCCCAGATAGCGGGCCCATTGGTTGCCCGCGAGGAGCTCGAGGAGGCGCCTTCCCTCCTCCTCCTCCACGATGGGGCCCGCATACAGGGCGCGAAGATTCGGGTAACTGACCTGGAGACGCGAGAGGGGGGGAACACAAAAGGGAAGATTCTTCACTCTTCGGATCCCTGCTGGGAAGAAGAAGACGATGTGCCGGGAATCCAGTCCCCACTGAGCATGATGATCCTCCTCTTTGCCGTCGCATGCGACCGTCTGCCTGATCACTCTAACCCTTCCATGAAGCTCAGGAACTTCCCTGAGGAGCTTTCCCTGGATGCTCTCATGAAAAGCCACAACACCCTGAGCCCCTTTCAGCACCTCGACCACCTTTTCGCGTCGCTCGGAATCAAACAGATCGTGGTTGACGTCTGTGCCGGTGATGGTGACCAGGGCTGGTACACGTGCCTCCGCCGCCTCCGCTACTACCAGGTCCCCGGTCACAAAGGCGTGAAAGCCGTGGACGAGGTCGGGGCCAAAATCCCGGATGGCCGAAGGGACTTCCCGCCGATCCTGAAAGGCTTCGAGCGAGTAGATCCCCACCTGATATCCGCGCTCCCGGAGTCCCGACGCAATCCGTTCCACCGTGACCGCATTGCCACGAGTGGAAGGGTAGCAGTACGGGGTCACCAAGGCGATTCGCATCTTTGATTCCTTGTAAAGACCACTAGGCACACGCCTTTTGCGCGTTGCTCGCGGGATGAGCGCCTACCGACCGGACAGCTTCTCTCGGAGCAGATCGTTGATCAGTTTCGGATTGGCCTTCCCTTTGGTCAAGCGCATCACCGCCCCGACTAAAGCAGTGAGGGCTTTCTCCTTTCCCGCCCTGAAGTCAGATACAGGACCCGGATTCTCGGCCAGGACCTGGTCCACGATCCGGCTGAGTTCCTCGCGGTCGGTGATCTGGACCAGTCCCTTCTCTTGGATGATCACCTCAGGGCTTCTCCCCGTCTGATACATCTCCTCGAAGACCGTCTTGGCGATCTTTCCGCTGATGATCTCCCCCTGGATCAGCTTCAGGAGGGCAGCCAACTGGGTGGGGCTGACGGGGCTTTCAGTGATTTCTTTCCCTTCCCGATTGAGATATCCCAATAGCTCCGACATGATCCAGTTGCTCACCAGCTTGGGGTCCCGGTGGAGTTGCGTGGACTCTTCGAAGTAGTTTGCGAGCGCCTTATTGGCGGTGAGTACCGCTGCATCATACTCCGGGAGCCCGTACGCCTGCATGAACCGTCGGCGCCGTTCTGCGGGAAGTTCCGGGAGATTCGCCGCGATCTCCTCAATCCAGGCGGGGGAAACTTCGATGCGGACCAAATCAGGCTCCGGGAAGTAGCGGTAGTCGTGGGCCTCCTCTTTCCCTCGCATGGGGAGAGTGATCCCCTGGTCGGGATCCCAGAGGCGAGTTTCCTGGACAACCGGCTGACTGGATGTCAGGAGCCCGATCTGCCGCTGAATTTCATACTCTAACGCTCGCTGGACATTTCTAAAGGAGTTCATGTTCTTGACCTCGGTCTTCACCCCATAGCCCGAGGTCCCCTCCGGACGGATCGAGACATTGGCGTCGCAGCGAAGATTTCCCTCCTCCATGTTTCCCTGGGACACCCCCAGATATTGGAGAATGGCGCGAAACTGTTTCAGAAACTCCCCCGCCTCCTCAGGCGTGCGGAGGTCCGGCTCCGTTACCATTTCGATCAACGGCACGCCGCACCGATTGAAATCCACCAGGCTGTACTCCGCCTGATCCATGGTCCCGGCATGCAGGAGTTTCCCCGCATCTTCTTCGAGATGGATCCGCCGAATCCTGACCCGCTTGACTGTTCCGTCATCACTGGTCTCTACGTGGCCCCCCGTGGCCAGGGGCAATTCGTACTGTGAAATCTGATAGTCCTTGGGGAGGTCGGGGTAAAAATAGTTCTTCCGGGCAAAACGGGAGCGGGGGGCGACCGTGCCATGGACCGCCAGGGCGGTCCGGATGGCATACTCTACCGCCTTCTTATTGAGGACCGGCAAGACCCCCGGCATGCCCAGACAAACGGGGCAGGTCTGAGAGTTGGGAGTCTCTCCGAAGCGGGTGCTACAGCCGCAAAAGATCTTTGACTCGGTGAGGAGTTGAACATGGACCTCAAGTCCGATCACCGCCTCGTATTTTAGTTCACTGTTCATGGTTCACCGTTCAACGACCGGTGTCCGATGACCGATGACCGTGGGGAACCAAAAAGCTTTCCCCTGCCTTGTCGTCGGTCGTCGGTGGTCGGTCGTCGGTCATCGGTACTCAGCCAGATGTCTTGATCGCCTCCAGCCGCATGATATACGCGTCAGACAGACCATGCTCTTCCGCTCCCTGGACCAGGAGCCGCATATAGCGTTTCGATGGCGACCGATAGCCACTTGGTCGGACCACGATATAGGCGAAAGCCTCGCATGGTTTCCCATCTTTCAGCTCTACCGTCAACTTCTTCCGGATATAGTCACTGGGGACCCCCTCGTACTGGTCCAGGGCTTTCAGATCCGGCTCACCGACCTCCCAGAGGACTCCCTCCACAACTCGTCCCGGCGTGGGCTTCAGATCAGCGGCCCCGCCACCCCACATGGTGGAGCTTTGGGTGAAGGTAATGTCGTAGTCACGGAGCGTGACTGCCGAGACAAACTTGCCCCCTGGACAGCGCCTTTTGAACCAGACCCGCTCCATATTAGAGCCATACGCAAAGTACAACATTAGCTTCGCTCGATGACCGACGACCGATGACCGATGACCGAAGTCGGAAAGGGCGAGGAGGGGGTTCCTTCCGAGGCAGGCGACATCTGGCTTGCGTCGGCCGGGGTCCCGCCGCCGGAGCCTAGCGCAGGCGGGGGTGGCCCGCACTGGCGAATTACAACGCCTAAGCGTGCGTAACGTTGCCCCTGCGCATCAAATCCTCGGAGAATATGGCGCGGCTGAGGAAGGTCCATCCGAGCCCTTAGTTGTCGGACAGTGGTCATCGGTTAACCCCGTTAGAGGGGTCGTTTGCGTTTGTGCCAATCCGTGGCCTGTTCATAGGCAAAGGCCACCTGTAAGAGAGTCTCCTCATCAAAGGGCTTCCCGAGGAGCTGCAGACCTATGGGGAGACCGGCTTGAGTAAAGCCGCAGGGGAGCGAGATCCCCGGGATCCCTGCCAGGTTGGCGGAGATGGTGAAGATGTCTGAAAGATACATGGTCAAGGGATCGTCTGTCTTCTCGCCGAGACGAAAGGCAGCTGTGGGTGCAGTCGGGGTCAGGATCACCTCGCACCGCTTGAAGGCCTCCTCGAAGTCTTTCCGAATCAAGGTCCGCACCTTCAGCGCCTTCACATAGTAGGCGTCGTAGTATCCGGCGCTCAGGGCATAGGTCCCCAGCATGATCCGTCGCTTCACCTCGGCACCGAATCCTTCCCGCCGGGTCCGCGTGTACATGGCGAGGAGGTCTTTGCTCTCCGAAGCACGGATTCCATACTTCACCCCGTCATACCGGGCCAGGTTCGAACTCGCCTCCGCCGTAGCCACCAGATAGTAGGTCGCCACGGCATACTCGGTGTGGGGGAGAGTGATGCGCTCTGCCCTTGCGCCCAGGGATTCCAAAACAGTGATGGCCTGCCGGATAGCTGTCTCGACTTCAGGGTCCATCCCTTCGACGAAGTACTCATCCGGGATGCCAATCCTCAGGTTTGTGATCTCCCGACCGAGCGCAGCCGTGTAGTCCGGGACGGGCAGGTCCACCGAGGTGGAGTCGCAGGGATCGTGACCGGTGATGACGTTCAAGAGGATCGCCGCATCCCGAACATCTTTGGTCATGGGCCCGATCTGATCGAGCGATGACGCGAAGGCGACAAGCCCATATCGGGAGACCCGACCATAGGTCGGTTTCAGTCCGACGATGCCGCAGAGGGCAGCCGGCTGCCGGATCGAACCCCCGGTGTCCGAGCCGATCGCCCCGGCGCACAAGTCCGCCGCCGCCGCCGCCGCCGATCCCCCGCTGGACCCCCCTGGGACGCGGCCCAAGTCCCAGGGATTTCGGGTGACCTTGTACCCCGAATTCTCGGTGGAAGATCCCATGGCAAATTCGTCCATATTGGTCTTGCCGAGAAGGACCATGCCAGCCTGGTATAGGCGTTTCATCACCGTCGCGTCATAGGGGGGAACGAATCCCTCGAGGATCTTGGAGGAGCAGGTGGTCGGGATCCCCTGCGTGCAAATGACATCCTTGATGGCAAGTGGAATACCGGCTAACGGACCGACGTCGTCCCCTCGCGCAATCCGTCGATCCAGACGCGTTGCCATCCCCAACGCCTCCCGACCGGTCACGGCCATGAACGCGTGGACCTTCCCCTCCAGCTGTGCGATCCGCTTCAGAAACGCCCTCAGCACCTCGCCGGCCGTCACCTTTCGGTGCTGGAGCAGTTCCTGCAATCCATGAATGCCCAGTTCGTACAGTTCCATCCTAAGAATCGTTCATAGTTCAGGATTCACGGTTCATTGTATTGAGAAACTTGCTCTGGCAGACGTTGGACCTTGGGCATTGGACTTTCCCGGTTTCGCCTCTGAACCCTCAACCATCAACCCTAAACCTATTCTTCGAGAATTCGAGGAACGCGGAAGAGGGCCTCCTGCCGATCGGGGGCATTTGCCAAGGCCTGATCCTGAGAAAGAGATGGGCGGACCTTATCTTCGCGAAACACATTGGTCATGGGGATAACGTGGGAAGTCGGCTCGACCTGACTGGTATCCAGCTCGTTCAGCTTGTCGATGTACGTCAGGATCGCATCCAGCTGAGCCCGCATTCTCTCCCTCTCCTCCTCGGAAAGGGCCAGGCGGGCCAGCCTCCCCACATGCTCCACCTCTTCGTACGAGATTTTCATCGTCTTATCTCCCCCCTCGAAGTAGGGTCATGATAGCATTTCACGATAAGCTCACAAAGATTTTCCGATGGGAGCAGCGCCTCCACGCCCCTCGCTCCGGCCCTCTCATGGTAGCCGAGCCAGGAAGGGCTCAGGGAGTGGGTCTTCCCCGGCGGAACAATTCCACGGGGTCGGTCTCGCGAAAGCCGGTACTTCCGCGCCAGGCGGTTCGCCCCTGCGTCAGGACGGCCATCCCCCACCTCCACTTCGCTCCGGTGGGACGTCCCCCCCCTGGCCGCCCGCAAACCAGGTTCCGCCGCGTCCAGGCCCAGCTCCCCTCGCCCTTCCGAAGATACGCGACTCTCCTCGCGGATTTTTGTTTATTTAGGCCGCACCTGAAGGTCCCCAGCGACATTGCCGTGAGCGGCGGGGCCCCTCGGCGTGCATAAGATTGCCCCTGCGACTCAAGCCCCAGGAGAATATGGCGCGGCCGAGGAAGGTCCCTTCGAGCTGTTAGTCAAGGATGTCCCCCGGAACCCGACCATTCAGGCCCGCGAGAGCTGGGCGTATTTCACCTTGAGTTTTTTGGTTCCAATCCCAGAAAAAGTAACCACCACCTTCATCTCTTCTCCATGCCCAATCCGCTCCCGGATCCTGCCCACGCCCCATTCCGGATGCCGCACCCAGACCCCGGGCTGGTAGAAGTCCACAAAGGGGATCTGGTCCTCCTCTACCTCATAACGCGGGGATGGCTGATGAGAGCCTTCGAGTGTAGACGCAGAGGACAGTGTCAAGGCCTCGATCCTGTGAAGGAGGTGCGGTTTAATCTCTTCCAAAAACCGGGAGGGGAGATTGAAGCTCTCTGCGCCGTAAAGCCGCCGCTGTACGGCCGTGGTGAGGAACAGGCGCCTCTTGGCTCGGGTCATCCCCACGTAGCAGAGCCGCCGCTCCTCCTCGAGCTCTTCGGGATCGGTGTAGGCCCGACCGTGGGGGAAGAGCCCCTCCTCCATTCCCGCGATGAAGACCACTGGAAACTCTAACCCCTTGGCCATGTGCAGGGTCATCAGGGTCACCTTGCCCCCGGTATCCTTCAACCCCTCATCCACATCGGTGAGAAGACTGACCATATCCAGGAACGCGTGCAGCGAGGTGTCTTCACTCCGTTGCGTGAAATCTTGAGCAGCCGAGATGAGCTCCCGTAGGTTCTCGATCCGGCTCAAGGCGTCTGGGGTTCCCTCCTTTTCCAGTTCCGCCACGTAGCCAGTCTCGTGCAGGAGGGTCGAGACCAAGTCGGGAACCGAGGTCTCAGGGAGCCGCATTACGAACCGCTCGATGAGAGACCGAAAATCTTGCAGGGCCTTGAGCTGTCGTGTGGGCAACAGTCCGTGTTTTTCGATCTCAGCACATGCCTCCCACAGGGAGAGCCCACTGGCCATGGCAAATTGAGTGAGCCGGTCTAAGGTTGTCCGGCCAACCCCTCTCGGCGGAACGTTCACCGCTCGGAGAAAACCGACCGAGTCGGCAGGGTTAGCTATCAGTCTTAGATAGGCCAAGAGGTCTCGAATCTCCTTGCGCTCGTAGAACCTCAGACCCCCCACAATGACGTAAGGCACGACGGCCCGCTTCAAGGCATCCTCCAGAACTCGGGACTGGGCGTTTACCCGATAGAAGACGGCGAAGTCGTCAAAGCTGTATCCCTCCTGCACCGCGAGATGCCGAATGGTCTCTACGATGAAGGCCGCTTCATGCTCCTCATCCCTCGCGTGACAGAAGCCAATCGGCTCCCCCGCGTCATTATCGGTCCACAACCTTTTTTCCTTGCGACCACGGTTCCAGGCGATGACGGAGGAAGCTGCCTCTAAGATAGACTTGGTCGAGCGATAGTTTTGCTCGAGCCGGATCACCTTGCAGAGCGGATAGTCCCGCTCAAAATCCAAGATGTTTCCGAGATCCGCTCCCCGCCACCGATAGATCGACTGATCGTCATCCCCTACCACTGCCAGGTTTTGGTGTCGTTCGGCGAGTAGCCGGATTAACCGGTACTGGGCGTGATTGGTGTCCTGATACTCATCCACCATGATATAGATCCAGAGGTCTTGGTAGGAGGTTAGGATCATCGGCCGCTCGAGGAAGAGCCGTACGGTCTCACTCAGGAGGTCGTCAAAGTCGAGCGCCCCGTTTCGTTGAAGCGCAGCTTGGTATCGGTAATAGATCCGAGCAACACGTTCTTCCATGTAATCGGCAGCCTGAGCCGCATACTCGGCCGGGGTAAGGAGATCATTCTTGGCGCGACTGATCCTGGACTGGACCACCCTCGGATGTATCACCCGCTCGCTCAGGTCTAACTCCCGGAGGCACGTCCTCAGGAGAGCCAGCTGATCGCCCTCATCGTAGATGACAAAAGAGGAACGGAGGCCCAGGTGCTGGGCGCTTTTCCTCAGGATCTTGACGCAGGTGGCGTGAAATGTTCCCACCCAGACGTTCAGCCCCTCTGCCCCCAGAAGATTGGCCACCCGCTCCCGCATCTCCTCGGCCGCCTTGTTGGTGAACGTCACGGCGAGGACATTCCAGGGCCGAATGTTGAGCTCGCCTATGAGGTAGGCAATGCGGTGGGTAATGACACGCGTCTTCCCTGATCCGGCCCCGGCGAGGATAAGGAGGGGGCCCTCGGTGTGGAGGACCGCCTCCCGCTGCGGCGGATTCAAATCGGCCAGGATGGCTGCAGGGTCTACGGGCACGCTCGTGGTAGGCTAGAGCAAATGTTTGTCAATCAAGGCGCGATTGTAAGCTCGGACGATGTGGGCACGCGAGATAATTCCCAGCAACTTCCTCGGGTTATCCGGATCCACCACCGGCAAGTGCCCCAGGTCCCGCACGTGGAACCGGACAAGGACATCATGGAGGCTGTTGTACGGAGTGACCGTGACCAGATCCTTGGTGGACAAGTCCCCCATCTTGGCTTGCAAATCTCCATTGCCCAGGCCCAGGGCCTTCTGCACGTCCTGGGCGGTCACGACCCCCGTGAGTTCCCCCGACTGGTTCAACACGGGGAACCACTCATGCTGCTCCTCGGCGGACCTCTCGAGGAACCCCTCGACGGTCATCTCCTCAGGGATCCAGAGGAGTCGATGAGTCATGGCATCGCGAACCGGGGTCGCAGCCATGATGTCCACGTCCCGCCCGGCCCGGAATCTGAGACCCCGCTTCACGAGCTTCTGGGTGTAGATGGTCTCCTTGTTCAGCACGTTATAGATGAGGACACTGATCACCGTGCTGGTCATGATCGGCAGGATGATACGGTAGTCGCCAGTCATCTCAAAGATGATGATGATGGCGGTGATGGGCGCCTGGGCCGCCCCACCGAAGACCGCCCCCATCCCGACAAGGGCATAGGCCCCCGCACCCGCAGTGAAGCTAGGAAAGAGGCCATGGACCATGTGGCCGTAGGCCCCGCCCAGCATGGCCCCCACAAACAGGGCCGGAGCAAAGACCCCCCCAGATCCTCCCGAGCCGAGGGTCAGCGGGGTGGCCAGCATCTTGGCGAAGATGAGGATCGCCAGGAGGGCGAGGGACGTTCTCCCGTTCAGGGCATCCTCAATCGCCGGGAAACCGGTCCCGAAAATCTGAGGAAGGAACACCCCCATCACTCCCACGAGGAGACCGCCCACGGCGGGCATCAAGTAGGCGGGAAAATGCCAGCTGTCGAAGCGGTCCTCAAACCAGTAGAGCATGCGCACGAAGGCCACCGCCGCCAGGCCGGCGAGGACTCCGAGCAACAGAAAAAGGGGCATCTCCTTGGCGCTCAGCAGCTGGTATGCTGGAACGGTGAAGGAAGGAAAATCGCCCAGCGCGGCGCGGGACACGATGACCGAGGCCACGGAGGAAAGGACAACCAGACTGAAGTCGAGAGTGACCTGCCCCATGAAGATCTCGAGGGCGAACATCGCACCCGCGATAGGGGCGTTGAAGGTGGCGGCGATCCCCGCGGCAGCCCCGCACGCCACG
The DNA here is from genome assembly GCA_027293415.1 of Candidatus Methylomirabilota bacterium. Taxonomy (NCBI): domain Bacteria; phylum Methylomirabilota (SeqCode); species Candidatus Methylomirabilota bacterium. The sequence continues at coordinate 14,603 of JAPUFX010000018.1, read as the reverse complement.
AGCGTCTTGATCCGCTCATCGGACATCTTGAGGAATTGTCCCACGGTGGAGCCGATCCCGGCCCCAATCTGGATCATGGGTCCCTCTCGACCCGCAGAGCCGCCCGAGCCGATGGTGATGGCGGAGGCCAGGATCTTGATGAAGGCCACCCGCTTCCGAATCCGTCCCCCCATGACCGTGATCGCTGTCATGACCTCAGGGACCCCATGGCCTTTAGCCTCTTGGGCGAAGTGATAGATCAAGGGCCCGACGACCAGGCCTCCGATCGCCGGGAGGAGGATGACGTAATACTCCCCCAAGAGGGTGAGTGCCCCGCGGCCAGTCTCGAAGAAAAAGTAGGTGGTATATTGGAGGAGTTTAATGAAGGCCACGGACCCAACACCGGTCGCGAGCCCCACGAGGATAGAGACGATGGTGAGATAGGCCCCTTCCGGGATGCGGGGATGGTAGGCGAGATCGAGAAGCGTGCGCCGGAGAGTACCAGGCGTTCCTGTTTGCCCCTCCTTCTCCTCAGCCATGCCCTATATCGGCCTCCCTGCCTGTGGAGAGTCCCAGCCCACTGCGCGCCACCGCACACCCCACGCTCCTTACTCTACGGTGACACTTTTGGCCAGATTCCGTGGTTGGTCGACATCGCAGCCCTTGCGAACGGCGATGTGGTAGGCGAGAAGCTGCAGGGGAATCACCAAAAGGATGGGGGTCAGCAGCGGACTGGTCGCCGGAATGCTCACACAATGATCGACCCGAGAGGCTAGCTCGGTATCGCCCTCAGTCCCCACGGCGATCACGATTCCCCCCCTGGCTTTGACCTCTTGGATGTTTGCCAGGATCTTGGCGTAGGTTCGATCTTGTGGGGCCAGAAAGACCACGGGCATCTTGGCATCAATCAAGGCGATAGGACCGTGTTTCATCTCCCCAGCCGGATATCCCTCGGCATGGATATATGAGATCTCCTTGAGCTTTAAAGCTCCCTCCAGGGCAATGGGGTAATTGATCCCGCGGCCCAGGAAGAGGAAGTCGGCATGCTGATAGTAGAGGCGGCTCAGCCGCTCCACCGCCTCACCGGAATGCATGGTTTCTTCAGCTAACTGGGGAAGGTGTAAGAGCGCGGCCAGCAATTCCTGAGTTCGGGAGGCGTCCAGGCATCCCCTAGAGCGCCCGAGATACAGCGCAAAGAGATACAGGGCCGTGAGTTGCGCAGTGAAGGCTTTGGTCGAGGCCACGCCGATCTCAGGGCCGGCATGGGTGTAAAAGACCCCATCACTCTCCCGAGCGATGGAGCTGCCTACCACATTGACAATGGAAACCACGCGGCAATCGCGTCCCTTGGCCTCCCGGAGGGCTACGAGGGTGTCCAGGGTCTCCCCGGACTGACTGATGGCGAGCACCAGGGTATCGGGACCGAGGATGAGATCCCTGTAGCGGAACTCGGAGCTATAATCCACCTCCACCGGGATCCGGCCGATCTCCTCCAGGAGAAACTTGGCCACCAAGGCGGCGTGCCAGGAGGTGCCACAGGCCACCAGCACCACTCGTTGGACGTGGGGAAGGACCTCCTCCACTGCCTCCATTCCGTCCAGAAAGATTTCACCAGCTTCTAGCGAGTACCGCCCCAACATCGTATCTCGGATGGCACGCGGCTGTTCATAGATCTCTTTGAGCATAAAATGCTTGTGGCCACCCTTCTCCACCAGGATCGGACTCCATGCGATCCGCTCGACTGCTCGGCGTACGGGATCCCCCTCTAATGTGGTGACCATCACCCCTTCCCGGCTGATCACGGCAATCTCGTGATCCTCCAGGAACAGAACATTCTGCGTGTGGGCCAACAGCGCCGGAATATCCGAGGCGACGAGGAATTCCCCCTCCCCCAGCCCCACTACCAACGGGCTGGAACATTTGGCTCCCACAATCCGGTCAGGATCCCCCTTCCACATCGCCGCAACCGCATATGCCCCGGAAACCTCGCTGAGAGCCCGCCTCATCGCCTCTTCCAGGTCGCCCTCGAGGTATTTTTCAATGAGATGAACGATGACCTCTGTGTCAGTGTCGGAGGTAAACCGGTGCCCTTCGGCAACCAGTTTCTCCTTCAGCGGCACGTAGTTCTCAATGATGCCGTTGTGCACCAGCACAATATCGCCAGTGCAATCAACATGGGGATGGGCATTTTCCTCGGAGGGGCGACCGTGGGTGGCCCAGCGGGTATGGCCAATCCCGATGTCACCGCCGAGCGTCTTTCCCCACAGGATATTTTCCAGTTCCTTAATCTTCCCGACACTCCGGTAAATTTGGAGCTCACCCTGCTGGAGGAAGGCGACACCTGCGGAATCGTAGCCCCGGTATTCGAGCCGTTTCAACCCATCCAAGAGGACCGGAACGACCTTCTTCGGTCCCACGTATCCGATGATCCCACACATGCAGTCCGCCTCTCAGCCTCTAGTACCGTTCCAACTAATTGTGCCACCTTTCTCGCTGCACTCGTTCACGACCTTTGCAACAAGGCAGGCCGATCAAATTCGGCCCCTCGATCCTCCTCGGGGTGGTGAGCGGTTCGGCTGAGCTCACCGTCGAAGCCCTGTCGAACCACTTATCAAGTTGGAACGGCACTAGTCATCGTCATCTTTGGGGGGAGCCATGGCCTCCCGCTTTTTTCGGGTCGCTGCCGCCCGACCTTCTTTGTTGACCTGCGGGGCCCGGCCAAACGCCACGGCATCCGGAGGGACCGCTTCGTTGATGGTCGAGCCGGCCGCAATGATTGCCCCCTTCCCCACCGTCACTGGCGCCACCAGGTTCGTGTTGCTCCCCACAAACACGTCGTCCTCGATCACCGTTTCGTGCTTGGCAAAGCCGTCGTAATTACAAGTGATCGTCCCCGCCCCAATATTGACCTTCTCCCCCATCTGGGTGTCGCCGATATAGGCCAGGTGCGGGACCTTGGACCCTTCGCCAATCACTGCCTTTTTCACCTCACAGAAATTCCCCACCTTGACTTTCCGCTTCAGCCGGGTCTGCGGTCTCAGATGCGCAAACGGACCAATCACACACCCTTCGGCAATCTCGCTCCCCACGATGACCGAGCCGTCCAGCACCGTGACCTGCTCGCCCAGCTGGGAGTTTTGAATCCGGCAATTGCTATAAATGACGCACCCTTCCCCGATCGTTGTCGCCCCCTCCAGGATCACCCCTGGATAAATCACCGTGTCCGGGCCAATTTGGACGGTGTCATCAATGTAGGTGGCCTGGGGGTCGATCAGGGTCACCCCCTCGCACATCAGGCGCTCATGTACGCGGTGCCGGAGCACCGTCGCGGCTTGGGCCAGCTCGGCCCGCGTGTTGATCCCCTGCACTTCCGTCGGATCGGCCACCAGGACCGCCTGGACCGGCTGGCCCTGCTGTACCAAGACCTGCACCACCTCCGGCAGAAAGACCTCCCCTTTCACCGGGGAGACCTGTACCCCCCGGAGGGCCTCGAAGAGCTCAGCGGCGGCGAAGCAGTAAACCCCTGCATTAATTTCGGAGACCTGCTTCTCCGCTTCCGTCGCCTCCACCTCCTCCACGATGCGGCGCAGGCGCCCTTGCTCATCCCGCAGGATCCGGCCGTAGCCGGCTGGGTTCTCCACGCGGGCGGTCAGCAGGGTCGCGACCGCACCACCCGCGTGGTACGCCTCGATGAGCTGTCGGACGGTCTCCACCCTGAGCAGGGGGGTATCGGCAGCCAGGACCAAGACTGTCCCGTCAAACCCTCGGAGGCCTTCCTCGACCTGGCGCACCGCGTGGCCGGTCCCCTTCGGCTCGCCCTGGTGCACAAACTCGGCCGGTTGGCCGGCCAGGGCCTGTTTCACCTCTTCCGCCTGGTGGGACACCACCACGAGCACTCGTTTGACGCCCAGCCGCAGGCAAAGATCAACCGGGTAGTGCACTAACGGCCGGCCGAGAAGTGGATGGAGGACCTTGGCTTTCCGGGACCGCATCCGGGTCCCCTCGCCGGCGGCTAGGATGACGGCGCAATTATCCTCCATTCCCCCTCCATCGCCCGTGGGTCAAGCGTGGGAGGCTGTACCCACCGGCCCTTCAGCATTGTCCCAATCCTATCATAAGGAATTATAAGGGGAAAGCAGAAGCTCACAGCTTGATATCTCATGTTTTCGACAACTCCTCTCCGGTCTTTGTCTTATTCAGCCTTCTGCGGGGTTCAGCCACATCACCGGCACCGCACGAGGGCTTCCGACAAGCCTTACCCATGCCTTTGCAGAAAGCCGAACCGGCGCAAGGCCTCCTTATCTTTCCGCCAATCCTTACGGACCTTGACCCACAGGCCGAGATAGACGCGGCTGCCGAGGAGCCCCTCGATGTCTCGGCGTGCCTGCTGGCCGATCTTCTTGAGCATCTGGCCCCCCGCCCCGATGATGATCCCTTTCTGGGAGTCCTTTTCCACATAAATGGTGGCCTGGATGTCGACGATCCCCTCCTCGTCCCGCTCTTTCATCTCGTCCACCTGAACCGCGACGGCGTAAGGGACTTCCTGGTGCGCCAGATGGAATACCTTCTCCCGGATGATCTCAGCCACTAAAAGATACATGGGCTGATCTGTCGCCTGTTCGGGAGGGAAGAAAGGAGGGCTGTCTGGAAGATACGTGAGGAGGACGTGCTCCAGCCGGTCGAGATTGACTGCGTCCGTCGCCGAGATGGGGATCACGTCGGCTGAGGACATCAGCTTCTGGCACTTCTCTAGTACGGGGAGGAGGTTTTGCTTCGGCTTAACCAGGTCCACTTTGTTTAGGGCAACAACCACCGGGGTCTTGACATCCCTCAGATGTCCGTGAATAAGCCGGTCCTCATCGGCCAAGGGATCGGCAGCGTCAATGATCCAAAGGATGACATCCACGTCCTCCAAGGTCTTGAGGGCGATCCGGACCATCTCGCGATTGAAGAGGGACTTAGCATGGTGGATGCCAGGCGTATCCAAGAAGATCATCTGGTACGCCCCGGTCGTCCTCACCCCGGCAATCCGGTTCCTAGTCGTTTGGGGCTTCGAGGAGACCACGGCAACCTTCTGTCCCACGTAATAGTTGATCAGTGTGGACTTCCCCACGTTAGGCCGACCAATCACGGCAATAAAACCTGCTTTATGGCTGGGTGGAGCTCCGGTCATCCTTTCCCTCCGTGTGCGGGAAAGATACCAGGCTCTGGGCCTTCTCACAATGTCTTACTCTTCCGAAATCAATTCCGGCCGCGGTGAATGGTAACACCGGCCCTTCATCAAGAACCACCCCTAAACTAATCCTTCCCATCTGGGCAGACCCCAGCCCCTACGGGTGTGGATCATCGCACTTCGTCCGAATCGAGAGGTCCGTCAGAAGTCAAAGAGAAACTGGATCTTGAGCCTCGTCATGTCGGTGGGTCTCTTAATGGATTATACTTTGGGAGGCTGAATCGGCTTGTCGAACTGTTGAAGGAGTCGGTGAGGGCGCAGAAGGCGTCTTCAGTGGTTACGATTTTGCGGAGGCTGGATCGATATTCGAAGACCTCACTCTATCTTCTTGAGAGACCTGAGGCCGACATGCTCAATTTCCCATCCTGACCCTACTCTGTTATAGGTAACGTCTGCCTCCGCCTTATACACTCCGGGCACTTTCGGATCCTGCAAGGTCAAAGTAATGGAATAAATCCGATGTTGTTCGTCTTCCCTCTTATCATTTATAAGTAATTCTTTGATCTGCGAACGGGATTGAAATATCCACCCCGTCTCTCTTTCTCCTAACATTCTGCCAATGAGGTCAGACTTTAATTGTTCGCCCTCCCATCCTTGAAAGGCATATCCCACGATCAAGGCAAAGGACAATATCACAATTACCGCTTTCATGAGGCCTTCCATTTTTTGTTTATCCTCTCTTTATCCCCTCTGCAAACGCTTCGTCCGAGTCGAGCACCTGCCGGAGAAGGGCGCTAATGAGGAAGAGTTCCTTGTCGACATCATCCCAAAGGAATCGAAGTCCGTGGAGCACGTCCTGTTCCTCAAGGGCAGCCCGGGCCCACATTACCTCCATTTCGGCCTCTACAGGCGAAAGGGTGATCCACGGGGGGACCACCACGATCACACGCGTATGGATGGGGAGGGCCTGGTCAAGGGCGATCATCAGCCCCTCGTCGCTGAGATTTTTGGCCCGACCCGACACGCGGGACTCCGGGGGGACCCGGCACGTAATATCAACAGTGATGGGAAAGCGGGTGGAGGCCCGGGGGGTTGGGCCTGCCTGGAAGGTCAGGAGCCGTTCCCAGATGAGGCGGCCCGGCCCGGCCCACCTGGTGAACCGCATGCCCATGCGGCAGGGGGTACCCTCGGCCGTCCAGACCACCATCGCTTCCGCTCGGGCGTTCCGACCCCCGACAACCAAGAAGAGGTCCGTCCGGGTACCTGGAACTAGCGGCTCCGGGACCTCGAGCAGCAGCCCGCCCCGGCTCACATTCCTGGTGCTGCCAAAAGCCCGGTGGTCTGGGACCGCCGGATCCCCGCAGAGGACTGGCATGCGGAGGGGAAACCGGGGGTGATGGCGGGTTGCATTATGGTTGCCATTCTGGTCCACGGCCGATCTATCCCAATGAATCTTCACCTCGACCTCCCGAGAATTTGATCGTCTTTGTGCAAACCCTGCGAGGTTGGAATTACAGAGTCCTCACAATTGTCTTCAACCGCGCCGGACTAATCGGCTTCTCCAGAAATTCCGACACTTTCAACTGTGCTGCTCGTGCCTTGACCTGTTTGTCTTCTTCAGCGCCGACCACAATCACGGTAATTGCGGGATTGAAATCCCGAAAGATGCGGACGAGTTCCCAACCACTCGTAGCGATGCCCAGAACCGGCGGCAGGTCGAGGTCGATGATTGCCACCTCGAAAATACGCGCCTTTACCTTCTCGATGGCTTCCCGACTATCCGCGGCTGTCTCGACGCTATACCCGGCGCCCAGGAGCGAATCCCTCAATCCATCCCGGCAGTGGCGATCATCATCCACGACGAGAATCTTCTTCTCCACGGCTGCTGTACTTTCACCATTCAACGGCTTCGTGCCTCCCATACTGACTTGATGTTCATCCCTTCCACGATAGTGTCACAAGCAGATAAGGAGCGAGTTGCTCATGGACAAGGCACACTCCATGCCAACCCGAGGGCAGATTTCCTTTGGCTCGGGGCCATCTTCCTGATTTTCGCGCTTTTGGCCGAGACTCTCAGTGAATGTTTCAGGTGGGCAGGGCTTCCGTGAACAGGTAAGATTTACACGGGGCTGATGTAAGGATTACATGGAAGGGATAGTGACTGAGCGGACTGACGATAAAGGAGGGATCAATATATTCATCTCGGGGTGCTTAAGAGCGCCTCTGCCAGTATCTGAGCTTTCTCTGCGAGATTGAAAGCTCTGAGGAAATCCCCGAATGAAAGCGCCTCTCTTGCCTTGGATAGGAAGCTTTGAATCGTCGAAAAGATCTCCTGCTGCTCTTCGGCCAACGTCTTCTGATCTACCTGCTTGACAATTTTCTCTGCTCCTTCGATTTGGGCCTCGGCGTCCCATCTCTGGCTACTCTCACCTTCGGTTCCCACCTGGGGTGAGAGAATAGGAGGAGGGGAGGGAGGCTCTTTTTCAGGGGGGGGCGGTGTCGGCGGAGCCGAAGGGGGGGGCGGTGTCGGCTCAGCCGGAGGAGGGGGTGGGGCCACGACGATCTTGGGTTTGGCACAGCCCACCGCGATGACTATAAGGAGAATGAAATACCACAGTGGTCTCTTCACGAGCCTGTACCCGGATGGTTCGGCCTCGCCCCAAAGCATCTCCCTCTGGCGGAACAAGGCCGGCACTAGCGCGCTGGAAGTCGAACGGTCAGGGTTGTCCCCTGGTCCGCCCCAGAGAAGACATCAATGACACCATCATGCATCTGGACGATCCGGTAAACCATGGAGAGACCGATTCCACTGCCACTCGGTTTCGTCGTGTAATAGAGCCGAAATATCTTGTCAAGATCTTCAGGCGCGATCCCGACCCCTGTGTCGGTGATACTCACATTGACAAACCCATCCTCCCGTTCCGTCGACACCTTGACCTTTCCTCCGTCCGGCATGGCCTGACAGGCGTTCAGCAGGATGTTCAGGAAGGCCTGGCGGAGAAGCTCCTCATCGGCAGGAATAAGAGGGAGGGTAGAATCGAACTGAAAGGTGAACGCGATCCCCCCCTCTTTCCATTCGGCCTCTAAGAGGGACGCAACATCTGTCAAGACAGCGTTCAGGTCGAGCAGTTTCACGCTCAGTTCCTCAGGGCGGATAAACCTCAAAAACCGTTGGACCACCCGATCCAATCTCCGGATCTCGCTCCCGATGACGTCCAGACTCTGTTGAACCTCCTCAGGAGAACCGTCCAGCTTCTCCTTGAGGAGTTCGAGATGGATCGTCATGGCGTTGAGGGGGTTCTTGACCTCGTGGGCCACCCCTGAAGTGAGCCTCCCAAGCGCAGTCAGTTTGGCGGAATAGCTGACCAAGGACTGGAGCGTCTTGATCGATTCAAGGTCTTTCAAGATAACCATGACCCCCATTGTCTCTTGGGCATCCGTCACAAAAAAGACAGAGACCAGAAACTCTTTGGGGCTTCCATCGTTGGGGAGTGTCATGGGGGCATTATGAAAACCGGACTTTTGTTCAAAGGCTTGCTCGAACAGGGGGCAAAGAGGATGGGATGGGACCAGCATCTCCTCCCACGGCCATCCGATGACCTGCTCAAGAGGCCTCCCCACGACACCCTCGGCAACTTTGTTAAAAAACAGAACCCGGCGGTCTTGCGTGAACAGGATAATCCCGTCCTCCAGGTGATCCACGACCTGTTGCAGTTGCTCCTTTTCACTCAACATTTTCAGACGGTCTGACTGTAGCTGCTGGCCAAGGAGCTGGAGCTGCGAGGCCAGCTCTCCAAACTCGTCCTCCCGGCCAAGGTGGCCTCCAATCTCGAAGTCACCCCGCCTGAGCCGGTCCATCTCCTGCGTGAGTTTCCGGATTGGCCTGAGGATCAGGTTGCCCAAACCCATCGCGAAGAGCCAAGCCACGGCCAGGGCAACCACAGCCAGGCCGAGACTATTTTTCAAAGAGGTGTTCAGCTCTCGCCTCAACAGGCTGGTGGCGATCCCCAGTTGGATCTTCCCGAAGGGTTTGCCGTCGAGACTCAGAGGCAGTGTGTCCTCGTAGATTTCCCCTCCCCCGTACAGGACTTGGAAGAGCTGGAAGCGATTGAGGGAAAGGAGCGCTTGGAGTCTCGGTCTCTCGGGGGCAAATGAGCCCTCTTTTACCCGCTCGCTATGGAGGACCACCTCGCCCTCTCGGTCGGCGATGAGCGCGTACAGGAGGTGAGGCGAGTATCCTACACTGGCGTCAAGGAGGCTTCTCAGCTCTCGATCGCTTCGTAAGATATCCCAGTGACTTCCGCCTCGGACACGGGAGAGGGAACGGCTGCTCTGAGCATATATCTGCTTCGCAATCAGCTCAGTCTGTCGTAAGGCTTCCTGGACGACAACCTTGGTCAATTGCGACAGGTGGATAAAGGTGGTGGTGGCCACCACCAGGAAGGTGAGAAGGGTGATGGCTAAGGCCTCCTTGCCTCTGACGCCGAAGCGCATACTACGCACCGTATCGATGGAGCTTGTTGTGCAGGGTCTTTAAGCTGATCCCCAAGATCTCGGCCGCTTTCGTCTTGTTGTTGTTGACGGAAGCGAGTGTCCTCCGGATGAGGTCCCTTTCCGCCTCCTCGAGGGAGATCCCGAGCGGGACCGTGATGGAATCGGGACCGTCATCTTTTGTCTCGCTGGCAATGCTCGGGGGGAGGTGTCTTGAGGCAATGAGGTCGGTTTCGCAGGCGATGATCGCTCGCTCGATGGTGTTCCTGAGTTCTCTGACATTTCCCGGCCATGGATGCCGCATCAAGTCCCGCAGCGCCGTTTCGTCGACCGATTTGATCCGCTTCTCATACTTGGCATTCAACTCCTCGACGAACGCCTGGATGAGCAGGGGAATGTCATCACCTCTCTCCCTGAGTGCGGGGAGGGAGAGAGTAAAGACGTTTAGGCGGTAGTAGAGATCCCCTCTCAGGGCCCCATCCTTTATCGCTTTCAAGGGATCCTTGTTGGTCGCAGCCAATACCCGCACATCGATCTTGATCTCTTGCTTCCCCCCGAGGCGCCTCACCGTGCCATCCTCGACGATTCGCAGGAACTTCGCCTGGGTTGCGGGGCTCATCTCGGCAATCTCATCCAGGAATATTGTTCCTTCATTCGCCAACTCAAAACAGCCGACTCTCCGCTCCATCGCGCCGGTGAACGCTCCCCTCTCATGACCGAAAATCTCACTTTCTAATAGGGTCTCTGGGATGGCCGAGCAGTTCACGGCAACGAATGCCTTTTGACTCCGGGGCGACAGCTCGTGGAGGATGTGCGCTACCAGCTCCTTACCAGTCCCGCTTTCTCCCGAGATCAGGACGGGGGCAGATGTTGGGGCTGCGAGGTCAATGAGTCGATACACCTCCTGCATGGCCTTGCCTTTCCCCACCAGCTTCCCAAACCCCCACACCTTTTTCAGCCGCCGCCGAAGGAGAGTCACCTCCCGAACCGCTTCCCCCTTCTCCAGGGCTCTCTGGATCAGGATCCTGAGCCGTGGAACGTCCACTGGCTTTGTTAGATAGTCGTAGGCCCCGTGCTTCATGGCGTCGACGGCTGTTTCGATCGTCCCATGGCCAGTGAGGATGATGACCGTGGCGAAAGGTAACTCCTCTTGGATGGCCTTCAAGAACCCTAGCCCGTCGAGCTTGGGCATGACCAGATCGGCGACGACGACGGCTGGGAGGAAGGCGACGGCCCGCTGCAAGGCTTCCTCCCCGTCGGAGGCTTCCTCGACCTCGTAGCCCCAGTTTGAAAGGAGCGCCTTCAACCCCTTCCGCGAAGCTGCTTCATCGTCGGCGACCAAGATCCGATGCTTCATCGCGTCTCCCTAAACCTCTTATGGCTACACATTCCAGAAGAGACCTGGCGGCCCCTCAGGCTTTCCTTCGCCCGAGACGACGTCCCGTTTTCTGTGGACTGAGTCGGGACCCCTGCTCCCGCATCTTACGCGCAGGGCCCAAGTATCCTCCGACGGACATGTGCTGTCAAGCGTCGCAGACCGACCCAGGAAGATCTTTGAACACGCCTTTCAGGAGCCTGGTTTCGAAGAAATTGCGAGAAGCCGGGCCTGTTCGGTCCACATGCGGCGACGGGTTGCGGGGGTCGAATCGTCGTAGCCCACGAGGTGCAGGATGCCGTGGATCAAAAGCAACGCTAGTTCGTGCGGAAGGGAATGGCCGTGTTCTTTGGCCTGGCGAGCAGCGGTCTCGACCGAGATGACCACATCGCCGAGGAGATGGGGCTGGGGCGAAGGGAGACCCTGCTGTTGCGGAAAGGCCAGGACGTCGGTGGGACGATCGTGGTTCAAGTACACCTTATTGAGGCGCCGGATGGCCCGATCATCGACGAGGAGCACCGAGACCTCATCGCTCGGTCTGCCCAAGACGCTTGATGTCTTCTCCCCCACCCTTTTTAGCTGCGACAGGTCGACCCGCCTCCTCCTTTGCCGGTTTCGGATCGGTATCCCCATCCCCTTTCCTTTCTCCTTCCTTCTTTTTCACCTCTTCAAACTTGTACCCTGGATAGTCGACCCGGTGGTGGTGGCTGGCGGTGAGGACGCGGACAAAGGCCTTGGCAATCTGGTGGAGATCCTTCAGGGTGAGATCACATTCGGACAGTTCCCCCTCGATAAAGATGCTATTCGCCAACCGCTGGACAAGGCCCTGGATCCGGGCCGGTGTGGGATCGTTCAGCGTCCTCGCCGCGGCCTCGACTGCATCAGCTAACATCAGGATCGCCGCCTCCCTGGTCTGGGGTTTGGGCCCGGGGTAGCGATAATCCTCTTCCTTGACCTCGCTCAGGTCGGGATCCTGAGACTCCTTAGCCTTCTCGTAAAAATAGGTCACCAGGCGGGTGCCGTGGTGCTGCGGGATGAGATCGACGATGGCAGGGGGCAGCCGGTGTTCCAGCGCCAACTCGATCCCTTCCTTGACGTGGGAGACAACGATAAGGCTGCTCAGGTGTGGGGAAAGCTTCTCGTGCCTCTTCAGGGCGTCCATGTGGTTCTCGATGAAGTAGACCGGCTTCTTCACCTTGCCGATATCGTGGTAGTACGCCCCCACCCGACACAAGAGTGGATTGGCACCGATGGCCTCGGCTGCCGCCTCCGCCAGCTCCCCCATCATTAAGCTATGGTGGTACGTCCCGGGTGCAGTCCTCATCAGCTGCTTGAGCAGGGGCCGGTTCAAGTTGGAGAGCTCGAGGAGCTTCAGATCGGTGGCGGTCTCAAAGAGATACTCCAGCACGGGGAGAAGCGTCGAGGCGAAGAGGGCAACTAACACCCCGTTCACGAGGCCGGCTCCCAGGTCAAACGGGAGCGTCGTTGCTGACCGGCCATAGATCGGGATGAATGTAAGGACAGTAACGCAATTGGCGATGGCCACCCAGAACCCTGCCTTGAAGAAGGTGGTTCGATCCTGGGTCGGCCGGACACTAAAGGCACCGACGACCGCACCAACCAACCCGAACAGGAGGAAAGCGACGTCATCCGTCACGAGGAACTTGGTGAGGAGGCTCAGGGCGACGGCCCCTCCAAAGGCTATCCGGGTGTTGAAGAGGACGGTGAGCAGCACACTCCCCAGGGCCACGGGAATGGTATAGTAGAAAGATTGCAGCGGAATAAAGGGAAAACTTTGGCTTAAGGATTGAAGGATGATCAGGAGAAAGCGATTGATCAGGATGCTCAGGAGGACCACCGTCCCCAAAAGACACAGGTTCTTCGAGGATATGACCGGGTGGGGCTCGAGGACCCGAGCATAAAAGTAGAGCGCGCCGAGCGCGAAAAGGACAAAGAGCAGAATTGCCAAAACCGAAAAGGGCCCGAGGGGGAGCGGTCGATAGGAGACGATCACTGCCGTGATGGCCACCACCAACACGACCCCCAAGATGAAGCGAATAGGTGGCCGCTCCTCAGAGGCCCGAAAGACGTACCCCATCGGGGAGAGGCGATAGCGGTAGGCCGGCAGGGTTGTCGGCTTACCCCCCGCCTTGGCGTTGTTGGCTTTCTTTGTCCCTGATGAAAGCCACTTGGAAATCTTCATCATCTCCCCAAAAGGGATTCCGGTGAAGCCAAATTATCGATGGAAGCTCACGGGAGTGAACTCGCAGCCGCCTCCTCAGCGTCCCTGAGTTGTTTCCGGGTTCTCATCTGTTCGAGTGGGGTCTTCCGAGGACGAGGGTGAGGTCTGGAACTGCTCATAGGCATGAATGATCTGCTGGACCAACTCGTGACGAACGACGTCCTTCTGGCCAAGGTAGACGAAATTAATCCCCTCAACATCCCTCAGGACCGACCGCACCTCGATGAGCCCTGAGATCTTTCCGGGGGGAAGATCCACCTGGGTGATGTCGCCTGTGATCACCGCTCTCGAGCTGAGCCCGATCCGGGTGAGAAACATCTTCATCTGCTCGGACGTGGTATTCTGCGCCTCATCCAGGATAATGAAGGCATCATTCAAGGTCCGCCCCCTCATGAATGCGAGCGGGGCGATCTCGATCACGCCCATCTCGATTAGGCGGTTCACTCGCTCGGTCTCGAGCATGTCGTAGAGCGCATCGTACAAGGGACGGAGATAGGGGTGGATCTTTTCGTACAGGGTTCCGGGAAGAAACCCGAGGCGCTCCCCCGCCTCCACGGCTGGGCGGGTGAGGATGATCCGGCTCACCTGTCGCCGCAGATGGGCCGAGACAGCCATCGCCATCGCCAGGTAGGTCTTGCCGGTCCCAGCGGGGCCAATGCCAAAAACGATATCGTAGTTCCGGATGGCGTCGATGTACCGCTGCTGGCCGAGGCTCTTGGGTCGGACCGGACGCTTCTTGGGAGAGACCTCAATTACCTCGCCCTGGATCTTCCGGAAGGCCTCATCCTCATGCTGGGCAAGGTGCCGGAGGGCCAGCTTTACGTCGTGGGTTCCGACGGTGCGTCCCCCCTCCAGGAGGGTGGTGAGCTCGCCGATCACCTTCTCGGCAATACCGATCTGCTCCTCAGGCCCGCTGATGGTCAAGAGCCCGTTTCGGGCCACTATCCGAATGTGGAGAGAATCCTCCACCATTCGGATATGTTCATCGTTCCGACCGAAGAGGGCCTGCATCTGGGGCCCGGCAGGTAGCGGGAGCTGCCTTTGAGCCGTCGCTTGCTCTCCTTCCATTCGCTGCGGGATACTTCCCCTCCTGAGAGGCATGCGGGGACGGCCGTGACCGTCCCCGGTAGATCCCTCAATAAAAGGCTACTCCCCCTATCCTCCCACTGTCAACTGAAAAAACTTTCGGTTTTTGCAAGAATTCCGAAAAGTTAGCTGCCATCAAGTTTGAGGCGCAGCTCCTTGAGTTGAACCGTGTCCACAACCGTCGGGGCACCCGTCATGAGGCACTGGGCTCGCTGGGTCTTGGGAAAGGCAATCACCTCGCGGATCGACTCGGCCCC
>JAPUFX010000017.1 GCA_027293415.1 Candidatus Methylomirabilota bacterium | reverse complement strand
GGTGGGGCGCCACCATCGGGCATGAACTGTGGGCCATCCCATGCGGTGAGCGGCGGTCTCGCGGTGATGACGATATGAAAGATCGGTTGGTTCTCCCAGGCATCGGGCTCGTCTCTATTGTCGTCCTCTTGGGTGTGGCGTTCATTCTGTTGGGTCGCCAGGCCCAGGTCGAGGAAAGTGGTACGATTTCCGGCTTGCCTGCAGTGAATGCCTTTCTGAACGGAACGAGCGCCGTACTCCTCACGATCGGGTATCTCTTCATCCGACGGAAAAAGGTGACCAGCCACAAGATCTGCATGGTCACAGCCTTCGGGGTCTCTTGCCTCTTTCTGGTGTCCTATCTGATACACCATTACCAGGTGGGTTCGATCCCCTTTTCTGGCCGGGGCTGGATTCGCCCGGTCTACTTCACCCTCCTCATCTCCCACATCATCCTCGCTGCTGTCATCGTCCCATTGGCGTTGACCACGGTGTATCGGGCCTTGAACGCCCAGTTTGACAAACACGTAAAAATTGCTCGCTGGACTCTTCCAATTTGGTTATACGTCTCGGTGACCGGGGTCCTCGTCTATGTGATGCTCTACCAGCTCTACCCGCCGCGGTAAATGGGGGTGAAGAGGCAGCTGCAGGCGTCGGATCACTGCACGGAGTCTGTCTGTGCTAGAATCGCTTCGAGCGCAAGGATGAGATGGATCTCCAACGCATCGGACAGATTATGGGCCGGGGCGTTAACTTGCGATGCCCGAGATGTGGTGCCGCACCCCTGTTTAGCGGCCGTTTCTCCATGTACTCTCATTGTCTGTCCTGCGATCTCCAGTTCGAACGAGAGCAGGGATACTTTGTCGGAGCCATCTATGTCAATTATGCAGTTACTGCGGTACTGATGATCGCGGGATATTTTTCACTTGATCTGGTCGTCGGCATGTCCCTCACTCAGCAGCTGATCCTGTGGTGCACGTTCGCCGTCTTTTTTCCGCTCTTCTTCTTCCGGTACGCCAGAAGCCTGTGGCTGAGCTTTGATTATATTTTCAATCCCGAGAACGCACATGGTGAGCGGAGCTCTCGACGGTGACCAAAGCAAGAACAGACATGAATATTCCTGCCGTCGAAGTCGAGGGGCTGCGTCACACGTACGGCGCCCGGGAAGCCCTCGCCGGGGTGACGTTTTCCGCAATGCGCGGAGAGATTTTTGGCTTCCTAGGCCCGAACGGCGGGGGGAAAACGACCCTGTTCAAGATCCTCTCGACCCTCATGCCCCCGACAGGCGGCAGTGTTCGGGTGTTTGGGCATGATCTTGCGCATGAGTCGCAGGCCGTCAGGCCGCGGTTGGGGGTGGTCTTTCAGCACCCCAGCCTCGATCCGCAGCTCACCGTCATGGAGAACCTCATGCACCACGGACATCTCTATGGGCTGTGGGGTCGGGCCCTGCACAGCCGGACTCGAGCGACCCTTGACCAGCTCGGATTGGGGGATCGTGCCTCCGACCCGGTGAAGACCCTTTCTGGGGGCTTACAGAGGCGAGCCGAGTTGGCCAAGGTCTTGGTCCACCGCCCGGAGCTCTTGGTCATGGATGAGCCGAGTACCGGCCTCGATCCCGGCGCCCGCCAAGATTTCAACACGGTCCTCCGCCGGTTACGCGAGCAGGAGAACGTGACTATTCTGCTCACGACCCACCTCATCGATGAGGCCGAGCAGTGCGACCGGGTCGGCGTGCTTCACCAGGGGCGGTTGGTGGCTATGGGAGACCCGGAGACGTTGAAGGGGAGCGTCGGTGGTGACGTGGTGGTCATCTGGGCGGATAACCCCGAGGATATGGGAGTGAAGATGCGCGAGCGGTTCGGGTGTGAAGCGAGCGTAATTGACGGAGCCCTGCGTGTGGAGCACCCATGCGGGCATGAGTTTGTCCGGGAGGTGGTGGACGCCTTTCCTGGTGCGGTGAAATCCGCGACATTCGGAAGACCGACACTCGAAGATGTCTTTATCCGCCTCACCGGGCGGCGCCTGTGGAGCGATGATGCCTAGAGCAACTGCTGTGCGGCTTTGGCTGCCCGTGATGACCCTGTGGTGGAGAGAGATGGTACGGTTTTGCCGCCAGCGAAGTCGCCTGGTGGGAGCGCTCGTACAACCCTTGCTCTTCTGGATCTTGCTCGGCGGAGGGTTCAGCGCTTCGTTTCGACCTCCCGGAACTCCGGAGGGGACTGCCTATGTGGAATACTTCTACCCGGGGATCATCACGCTGGTGCTCTTGTTCACTGCCATCTTTGCCACGATCTCCACCGTGGAGGACCGACGGGAGGGCTTCTTACAGGCGGTCCTGGTGGCTCCCGTCACCCGCTCGAGTATCGTGCTTGGTCAGGCCCTCGGGGGTGCCACCTTGGCCCTGTTGCAGGGGGTACTCTTTCTCCTCCTCGCACCGGCCGCTGGCATTTCCCTGACCATGTCTGCAGTCGTGGCGGCCGTGGCAGTGATGTTTGTTATCTCCTTTGGACTCACGAGTCTCGGATTGGTAATCGCGTGGCGGATGGAATCGGTCCAAGGATTCCATGCGATCATGAACCTGATCCTGATACCGATCTGGCTCCTTTCCGGTGCCTTCTTCCCCGCCGCGGGTGTGCCCGTGTGGCTGCAGTGGGCTATGAGGTTGAATCCCCTGACGTATGGCGTGGCGGCCTTTCGGCGGTGTCTGTACCTTGGCAACCCTGCTGCGGTGGGCGAGGCGCCACCGCTCCTCCTCTCCCTCGTCCTCACCGTGTTGTTCACCGCGGTCGCCTTTGTCGCTGCTACAAACGCCGCTCGTCGGAGCGCCGCTTAGGACGCTGGGAGGCGTGAAATTTCGGATTTCGAAATTCGAATTTTTCGCACGTCCAGAGTTTAGGATTTTAAATCCGCAATCCGAAATTGCAAATTCGAAATACCCCTGGTGACTGCGTGAAAGCTGCTGACTGCGGACAGCTCAGAGAGGACAGGTGGGCTACGTAACGAGGCGGTAATCCTGGATCAGCTCCTCGAGGCGCTTGGCATTGATAAGCTCAAGGGGAGGCCCTTCCGCTACTTTGGAAGTCTCTTCGGCAAAGAAGCCGGTCGTGATGAAGATGCCTTTCGTGGCCTGTTCGCCCTTGACGTGATCCCGAAGGGCGTTGACTTGGATTGAAGCGACGAAGCCGTCCTCGGGATGGGTGCAGTGGACGAGATAGTCACCCCCCGTAATGGGCTGGGGGTTTACGGCTGCGATCTCCAACTCCCGCGGTCCACTTGGGACGCAGGAACTCACCACTAACCCCATCTCTTCGACGAGTGTGAGACACAGCCGCTTGAAGTCTTCCATGGTGAGGTGGGCAAAGCTCGAGGCCGCCTCCGGGCGACGCCCCTCTCGTTCGACCGCTGGCTTGCTGGGCTTGGCAAAAACCAACAGGGCAATCAGAAGAAAGCCGAACGCGATGGAGATGAAGACCACAAGAAACATGGCGATCCTACTTGATCATGTCCTCGTAGATCTCGTCCTCGCGCCCCTCTTCGATGAGCCGGTCGTGTTTGAAGGCCTGCTTGAGCGCGACGTAGAGGCAGATCACCGCCGAGATCAGTAGCATTATGATGGGAATGTTATCGGGCTTGGTCAGGATAATAATGAACTGGTCCATGGTTGGGTCTCCGCTAGCTAGCCGGCTCGATTGTAGCCAGGTCCCCCCGGTATTGCAAGGCTCTTTTCCCCTCTCTTCCGTCTTCCTCTGGCCGGTTTGACACCCTTGCGACCGTCCGTTATAGTGGGGAAGTTTTTTTGGGCACGGGAGAGTAGATGTACTATCTGGGCCGGGGGCTGCAGGTGCTAGGGATGGCCAATCTGATGGTGGGTTTCTATGTCGGGATCTCCGAGGAGCAAGGCATGGGGCCCGAATTGCTCCTCCTCGGGATCGGGGTTCTCTTGTTCCTCATGGGCTGGTTCCTTCAAAGGAGGGGGGGATGAGGCGCGTCTTACTCCCGTGGATCATCGGGGTCTTGCTGGGAGGTTTCTCCCCTGCCCACGCCTCACTCGAGCTGGAGGAGAGGGCGATGCTCGCCTACCACCGGGGGGAGACCCTCCGTCGGTCAGGAAAGTATGAGGAGGCAGTCAAGGCCTACCGGCAAACCCTCCAGATCTTCCCCGAGCATCCGATCGCTTTCGAGCGCCTCCGGGACGTCTACAAAAAGGAGGGCACGGCAGCAGAGACCATCCGAATATTGGAGGCCCATGTAGCCCGGCAGAGGGGCGACTTCATTGCATGGAATCTTTTGGGGGTTCTGTACGGTCGCGAGCGACGGTGGGATGAGGCCCTCAAGGCGCTTGCGCACAGTGTAGAGGCAGAGCCGAGGGCCGCCGATACCCTGGTCAACCGCGGCTGGGTCCTCATGGAGCTGCGCCGCTACGAAGACGCCATAGCTGCCTTTGAGACCGCTGTGAAGCTGCAGCCCCGGCTGGCCCGGGCTCACGCCGGCCTCGGCAGTGTCCTCGTAGAGGCGAGGGGGGACTACACAGAGGGGATGAGGTATTACTTAGCGGCCGTCAAGTTAGATCCAGAGAATGCTGGCCTCTTGAACGACCTGGGTTGGCTTTCGTACAAAATGCAGCGGTACCCGGAAGCGGTTGCGGCTCTCGAAAAGGCCACCACCCTGGATTCCAGAAATCCGATGATCCAAACGAACCTGGGATTGGCCTACCAGAAAGCGGGCAAGATCGAGGAGGCGGTAACGCACCTTCAAAAGGCGCTTGCCATAAACCCCCAATATACACTGGCCCTGTACGCGTTGGGGAAGACCTACGAGTCTCGAGGGCGATACAACGATGCCATTCAGGCCTACCGTCGAGCCTGGAAGCAGAGCAGCAATGATATTTACTTGCTCCTCTGGCTACAGGCCTACATAGCCAGCCACGGGCAGGTGATGATCCTCTTCCTCTTCGGCTTTCTCGCCGTCGTCGCAGTGATTGCGCTTCGCACCCTCCGAGCGCGAAGGACGCTGGCCACCACAAAAGGGTGACTAACCCTGATTATTCACATAGAAGTGAATAATCAGCCCTCCGGGCTTCGACTCCGCCCCGCGTTTGCGGGGCGTCGCTCAGGGCTAGCCTTGAGGCCCGCCGCAGCGGCGGGATCGAAACCTGCCGGTGCGGCCGAGCCCGCATCTGCAGGTGCATTATTCACGAAGACATTCCGTTCGTAAATAATGCGGGCTACCGCTTCTTGGCCGCAAGGGCCTGCAACATGCGCTGGGTGTCAAGGATGCGCTGCGACTCGATCTTTAATCGGTGAATCCAAGACAAGCGCCGCGGCCGCAAGGAGGCGGCACCGAACTCGTCGGGGCGGAGGGCCTCCAGGTGGCAGGTCTCCACCCACGATCGGCCTAGCTTCAGGAGGGCTAGCAGGCCGAGCAGGGCGAAGAATCCCCCCAAGAGGTTAAAGCCGAGAAAAGGCATGAACCCCTCCGAGGTGAAGGGGGCGGTGAGCAGATCCTTGAGGCTAGGGGTGCCCGTCGTGGAAAAGCTATACGTCAACGCATAATAGAGTCCAAGCGCCGTGCAGGCCCCCGCAATCGCGAAGGACATCACAGCGCCTGGGATTTGCTTCCGAGTCCGGCCACGCTGTTTCTGCACCTCGATGTGTAATCGGGTTCTGCCCACGTGATCGACGATGGAATTGGCGAGCTCCATCTTCTGGCGTAACGCGACATCCTTCTTCTGAAGGTCCTGAAGGTCATAGTCCCGCTTCCCCACCGCCTTGGCGATTTCATCGAAGAGTGTGGTTGCAGTCTCCTCGGCCCGGGAAAGTTCCGCAGGGTCTGCGGCCCGGGCTCCACTCTCGAAATCGATCAGGGCATAGAGGACTTCTTTCGCATGCTCGAACGAGGAGTCGGGACCAGCGACCTTTGCCTCTTCTGCTTGACGCTGGGCCGGGGCCGCTGCGGCCACCTGTTGCGGGGCAGGCACCTCGGCCTTCGAAACAGCCTTGACCTCCGCTGGCTTCGCAGCGGGAGCAGCTTGGGGATGCACTGCTAGGGCGGACGGTGCCCCAGAAACCGTCCGCCCGTCAGCTTTTCCCAGGAGCAACCTGAGGGCCGCGGCTGCCGCTTCGGCGGCGCGGGCCGCCGCCTCGGCCGCCGCGGCGGCGGCCTCGGCCACCTGTGAGAGAGCATCGCCTGCTACCGCCCTGACGGGCGCGGCCGCCGGTGCAGGGGCCGCCGGGGTCACCGCAGGGGCGGCTGCTGCGGGCGCGGCTTCCACCTGTGGTGGGGCAGGTGCCGCTGCCGCTGGTGCAGGAGCCGGAGCGGCCTCTGTCTTTGGTGCAGGCGCGGCCTCCGCCGTGGGGGGCGGAGGCGCCGGGCCGCCGTAAGGTGGTGGGAGCGTGACCGTTTTGCCCTCTACGGTGAAGGTGGTCCCAAGATTCTCCTGGTCTCCCAACATCTGTTTGGTCAAGGCGTGGGGGGCATTTGTGTAATCGAACTTGTAGTTCTTCTCGGTATACGAGTTCCACTGATCGGGGACGCTGTCCTCCGGGAAGATGGCCGTGACTGGGCAGACCGGCTCACAGGCCGCGCAGTCAATACACTCGTCGGGGTGGATGTAGAGCATGTCCGTCGCCTCGTAAAAACATTCGACGGGACAGACCTCCACACAGGCCCGGTCCTTGGTGCCGATACAAGGTTCAGTGACGATATAGGTCATACCCCTCCCCCCGTTATTCTCGTGTTGGAACGACGGAATTGGAAGCAGGAAAAAACCCCTTCTACTTGTTAATTGTATTGAGTCCTCCTGGCTGAGGCAAGAAGAAAATGTGCGCATTTGGCCGATCTCTGAAGGCTCGCGGTAAGTCCGTAGTGATGTCTTGTATCGTGCTCCGCGAGAGAAGAGAGGACAAATTTTACAGCATTGTTACTCCCCTGCATTTTTTGCTTGACAACCACAATATGTTGTATGATATTTGAGGTGCAGGCCCCAAATGTTGTGGAAAAGCATGTGGATGAATTGTGGAGTCCGGGGCCGCGACTAGGTGTCTTCAGCCATCTTCTCATAATAAGGAGGCCGGAAATGATGGGCAACTCCCGATTGGTGACTAAAGTGAAAGGGAGTGGAAGAAGATTCCTCGACCGCTTCCCCGATCCTCCTGCCAAGAAGGGGAATTGGTCTGAGTCCGCCCTTCGGGTGATGCAGGAGCGATACCTTGCCCGGCAGGGGGGCAAGGTCCTGGAGACCCCTGAGGGTATGTGCTGGCGGGTTGCGGCTGAACTCGCTTCTGTAGAAGAAAAGTGGGGGAAGTCACCCGAAGAGATCCACGAAATTGCCTGTCGGTTTTACGACCTCATGGTGGACGGCGTCTTCCTCCCAAACTCTCCCACCCTCATGAATGCCGGAAAGCAGAACGGGCTGCAATACTCGGCTTGCTATGTGCTTCCGGTCGGGGACAGCATGGAGGAAATTTTTGAGGCGGTGAAGGCGGCCGCCCTCATCCACAAATCGGGTGGCGGGACCGGCTTTGCTTTTTCTCGCCTCCGGCCCAAGAATGCCATCGTCAGCTCGACCGGTGGGACGGCCTCAGGCCCGGTCAGTTTCCTTCGCGTCTTTAACGGTGCTACCGAGGCGGTCAAGCAGGGCGGGACTCGTCGGGGTGCCAATATGGGGATCCTCCGGATAGATCATCCCGATGTCCTGGAGTTCATTGAGTCCAAGCTCGATGGGGGGATCACCAACTTTAATATCTCGGTGGCCATTACCGAAAAATTCATGGATGCCCTTCGGAATGATGAGGCGTACGAGTTGGTCACGCCCCACACACAAGAGGTGGTGGGGAAGCTCAGGGCGCGCGACGTCTTTGACCGCATCGTCAAAGCCGCCTGGCGGACCGGGGACCCCGGACTTTTCTTTATCGACCGGTGCAACGCCGGCCGCGCGAATCCCACTCCGGTCATGGGCGAGGTGGAGGCGACCAACCCGTGCATCGCGGGCGACACGCTCATCTCCACCACACGCGGGCTCGTCCGCGCGGACGAGCTTTCCCGGGCTGGCAGAGCGGTGGACGTCGTCCTGGACTCCCGCTTCGACGCCGGTGAGTGGGCTCCGGCGTGCGCGGTGTTTGAGACAGGGGTCAAGCCGCTTTACCGGTTGGTGACGGAAGAGGGCTACGAGGTCCGCCTGACTGCTGACCACCGCCTCATGACGCCTGATGGCTGGCGGCGAGCGGACACCCTTCGGCCCGGCGATCTCGTCCACATCGTGGACCGGAAGGGGGACTTCGGATCAGAAGGCTTCCTCGAGGAAGGCCGCTTGCTCGGGTGGCTGATCGGGGACGGCCATATCCGGCCCGACAAGGGGGTCATCCTTCGATTTTACGGACACGAGAAGCGCGAGCTCGCCCCCCTCTTCGCTGCGTACATCAACGCCATGGTCGGGAGCGGCGCGGAGGATCGGTACGCGATTACGGCCGTTGAGGTTACAGGCCGGGATCAGGCAACGGTAAGTTCAGTCCGGTTCGCGCGGCGAGTGCTGGAACGGTATCGCGTTTCGCAGGATACGAAGCTGAGTCACGTTCCCCCTGAGGTCCTCGCGGGCTCCGAGGATTTACAGCGCGGGCTCCTCCAGGCCCTCTTCACCGCTGACGGACATATCAGCGGGACGCTGAAGAAGGGCGTATCGGTCCGACTGACGTCGATCTCCCTGCCGCTGTTGAGGGACGTTCAGCGAATGCTGCTGAACTTCGGCATCGCCTCGCGACTTTACGCCAATCGACATTCCGCACGGACCACATCCCTGCCAGACGGGAGGGGAGGGGTGGTTGCATACGAGTGTCAACCTGATCACGACTTGGTGATAAGCCGGACGGGACTGGCGACCTTCGCTAAGGAGATCGGCTTTCTGACGGCAGCGAAGCAGGACCGGCTGGTGCGGACGCTCGGCGCGTATAGGCGCGGTCCCTATCGAGAGATGTTCGTCGCGCGGGTCAAATCGCTCGAACCCGATAGTGTCGAACCGGTTTTCGACCTCAACGAACCGCTCACACACAGTTTCGTTGCCAACGGGTTCGTCGTGCACAACTGTGGGGAGCAACCCCTCTATCCCAATGAGGCCTGCAATTTGGGCTCGATCAATCTCGCGACCTTCTTCAGGCCGGCGGCGGGCAACGGCAAGGGGACAATCGATTGGGCGGGCCTCGAGCGGGTAGTGCGGTTGAGCGTCCGGTTTCTGGATGACGTCATCGAGGCCAATCCCTATCCCCTCTCAGAGATCGATGCGTCGGTGAAGGCCAACCGGCGAATTGGGATTGGGGTGATGGGCTGGGCAGATCTCCTCTTCGAGCTGGGTATCCCCTATGACGGTGAGGAGGCCTTGAGACTCGCCGAGGAGGTCACGCGGTTTATCGAGGAGAAGGGGCATAATGAGTCGGCCAACCTCGCCGAGGAGCGAGGGCCATTCCCCAACTGGTCGCGGAGCATCTACCAGGACGAGCGGCCTCTCCGTAACTCGACGGTGACCACGATCGCACCCACTGGCACCATCTCTATCATCGCGAACTGTTCCTCCGGGATCGAGCCCGTCTTTGCGCTTGCCTTCAGCCACATTGTGGGGGATCGCCACCTCACTTTTGTCAACCCTATTTTCGAGCGGATAGCCAAGGCGCGAGGTTTTTACAGTGAGGAGCTGATGAAGGCAGTGGCCGAGCGCGGGTTAGCGCGAGACCTTTCGGGGATCCCCGACGACATCCAGCGGATTTTCGTCACCGCCCACGAGGTCGCACCCGAATGGCATGTCCGGATGCAGGCGGCCTTTCAGAAGTATACCGATAACGGTGTTTCCAAGACCATCAACCTCCCCCATTCAGCCACCGAGGAGGATGTCGCCAAAGCGTATCTCTTGGCCTATGACCTCGGCTGCATCGGGATCACCGTCTTCCGAGATGGATGCAAGGCAGACCAGGTGCTTCATCTCGGCACAAAGAAAAAGGCGGAAGCCGGGGCCGAGCCCGCAGTGGAGGTCTGGACTGGCATCGAGCCAAGGCCCGAAGAGTTAGCGGGGAAAACCTATCGGATGGAGACGCCGGCGGGGACCGCGTTTATCACGGTGAATGACAATGGCAAGGGTGCCGGAGAACCTTTTGAGGTATTCGTCAGCGTGGGAAAGGCCGGCAGCGAGACCATGGCCCATGCAGAGGCCCTCGGGCGCTTGATCTCACTGATCCTTCGACTTCCCCTGCCGAAAGGCATGTCTCCCCGGGATCGGGTGGCCGAAATTGTGGGACAGCTCAGTGGGATTGGCGGGGGGAGGCCTCTGGGATTTGGACGAAAGCGGGTTCTCTCGCTTCCAGATGCCTTGGCGCAGGCCTTGGCCCAACATATCGGCCTGACCGAAGTCAGGGAGCGAAAGGTGACCGAAACGGCGCTGACCAAAGTCGGCGACCTCTGCCCGGACTGCCAGCAAGCGACCTTGGTGAGCGAGGAAGGGTGTCGGAAGTGCTACTGGTGCGGCTTTAGCGAGTGCTGACGTGCAGACTTCGTCCCTCGCTATCTTGCGTCGGGGGAGCGCACCATCGCGAGGCATGGTTGGTGGATCAAAGGCCAGTTTTCTGCAGGTGAGGAATTGTTTGCTGTAAGAGCCTGAACTTCTCTATGTGCTGGAGGGGCATCATGGCTGATGAATATCTCCTCACGAGCACCGCAGAAGTCAATCTGGCGGAACAGTTGGAGGGACGGAGGCGGGCCGAGCGGTTGGAGGAGATCCTGTGGCAGGTGCTCTATCGCGTGGCTCAACCCGGGGAGGTGAACCTCCTCGTCCTAGACCTAGGTGAGGGAGAATGTCTGGTGGCGTTACGTCACCACCACAGCCTGATCCAAGTCCGGTTCTGGCGAGACTTGGTAGACGGGGTTCTGGCGGGCCCGGACGCCGGTGTCAAGCAGATCTTGGAGCGAGTCCTCGCAGGAGCACTCGAACTTCATCCAACGAGGCTATTGCTCCGGCAAGCTGGGTGAGGCTGGTGTGTGGCGCCATCGGCCGGCCTGGTGCGGATAATGTGATTGAAGGAGCGAGATCAACAGGAGAGGAGGTGAGAGCGGACTGTGCATGAGGAGTGGACCGATGCGGAGATCCGGGGATTTATGGAGCGGATCACTATGGAGCGTCGCCGCGCGGAGCGGCGGGCTCGGGCCAAGCGCAAGGAGCCGCGTCCCCTGGTCCCAAAACGCCGCCGTTCCTCGCCGAAGGAGCTGCCGGCTCCGGCGGCGGTGGCGGTAAAGAAGAGACGCTTAGCCGGCTAAAATTAGCGAATTTTCTCGGAAAGATGGGAAGCGGAGGCGGGAGCCTCTTTTTTTGTTGTCTTTCAAACCTCGTTATGGTTTATTTTAGGCGGTGAATTACGCAGGGATTGGTAAAGGGAGGACTCGGTCATGCAGCATCTCGAAGACCTGGCGATGGCTCCTTTATCCCTGATAGATCGGTTTCGGCAGGAGGTGCCGAAAATGTTAGAAGATCGGACCATTCCTGCAAACGAGCTGATGGACCGCATCTCGCAATTTCGGGAACAGATATATCAGCAGGGCGAGACCAAGTTCACGGAGTTTGTCAAGGAAGCGGAGTCGATGGAGCAGGAGCTGCTCAGACGGGTGGAGCAGCTCCGGGAAATCCGGGAGCGGGCCCTGCTGATCCGCGGTCTCATCAATTCCATGTTCCGCCCGGGGGTGAGCTAGAGGTCCTCCGTTGTTGCGAGCATTTCGCCATCCGACGGGGATCCCGAGCCTCATAGGCCGGGTGGTTGTCGCGATGCTGCTAGGTCTGTATGCGTCCGCCGTGTCGGTTGCGGCGGAGCAACCGGATCGGCGCGAAGTCCCGAGCGCGGTGGTTCGGGCCTACCTTGAAGCCCTCCTCGATGGAAAATATGACAAGACGTATGAGTACCTCTCCTCCAAGCAGCAGAGTGACACGTCCCCAAAAGATTGGGTTGAGCAGCTCAAGCGCCAGGGCGTGAAGCCTCGGTCACAGGTCCTCTTCATGCGGGTCAGTCCCGCCATCGTCCGCGGCGAGAAGGCCACGGTGGTTTCCAGCTTTCGTCTCGAGACCCCTGAGGGAAGGAAGGTGAGCCGCGAGACCTATAACCTCGTCCGAGAGCAGGGGCGCTGGCGGATCGACGGCATCAAGGTCTTCGACGCCCCGACCGAGAAGTAGCCTGCGTGTAGCCCTCCGCGGACCCGCTCATCTTCCCTTTTTCGGGATTTTTGCGATTCACACCGGGCCCGGTACGACCGGGCGATCATGCCGAGGAACACATTAGGGAGAGGGAGAGAAGATGAGCATCAGGTCAGATGCGTGGATTCGGGCCATGGCCCGTGACCAAAAAATGATCGATCCCTTTGAGGAGTCACAGGTGCGGGAGGGAGTAATCTCCTATGGTCTCTCCTCTTACGGATACGACATCCGGGTCGCGGATGAGTTCAAGATCTTCACAAACATCAATACGACCATCGTGGATCCAAAGAACTTCAGCCGGCAATCTTTCGTCGATTTCCAGGGACCGGTCTGCATCATCCCGCCGAACTCCTTTGCCTTGGCCCGGACCGTGGAATACTTCCGGATTCCCCGCAGTGTCCTCACGATTTGTGTCGGAAAGTCGACCTATGCACGGTGTGGGATCATCGTAAACGTCACCCCGTTTGAGCCGGAATGGGAAGGGCATGCGACGCTCGAGATCTCGAACACCACACCGCTCCCTGCCCGGCTGTATGCGGGGGAGGGGATCGCCCAAGTGATCTTCTTCGAGGCGGATCAGCTGTGCGAGCGGTCTTACGCGGACAAGCAAGGGAAGTATCAAGCCCAACAAGAGATTACCCTGCCTCGCATTTAAAGCAGTCAGCGGTCAGCCGTCAGCTATCGGCAACAGCTTTCAGCGATCACCTATCAGCCGTCAGCAATGTTTTAGGTCTTGGGTTCGAGGTGTTGGGAACACCAGCCGCTAACCACCAATCACTGGCGTCCCAGCGTTCTTGCTGCGTGCTGGCTGCTGCGTCTGGCTAGTACCGTTCCAACTTGTTCGTCCGAATCCAAACTCTTATCTTAACCGGCGGAAGAAGTTGGAACGGCACTAGGCGGCCCGGCGGAGTGAAAACGGCCAGAAATAGGGGTCAAGTCTGCTCTTGACTCATGTTTCACCCTCCTGCTACTCTTCTGCCATGGCACGTCCGCTCCGCATTCAGTTTCCGCACGCCTACTACCACGTCATGAACCGCGGCCTAGCCCACCAGGCCGTCTTCACCGATCGAGCAGACCGGGCCATGTTCCTCCAGCTCCTGGCCGACTGCCATGAAATGTGGGGAATCCGAGTCATCGCCTACTGCCTGCTGGACACTCACTATCATTTACTCATCCAGACGCCGCAGGCCAACCTGTCGCGGGTCATGCGGCATCTGGACGGGTTGTACACGCAGCGGTACAACCGGCGACATCAACGAGACGGGCCGCTATTTCGCGGTCGGTACAAGGCGATCGTGGTGGGGGCTGACGAGTACCTGCTATCGGTGGCCAGATATATCCACCAGAATCCGGTCGCCGTCGGCTTGGTCCGTTCCGCGGAGGCCTACGCATGGAGTAGTTATCGCCTCTACTTGGACAGAAGGAGGCAGCCGGCATGGCTGGATGTCGAGCAGCTCCTGAATCGGTTTCCCAAAATGGATCGACCGAGAGCGTTTTTGACGTTCATGCGCTCTAAGGTGGAAGAACCGGTTAGAGCGTTCTATGAGAGCAGGCGGTGGCTGCCGGTGCTGGGGTCGAAGGATTTGCACAAGCGCCTTCGGAAACGGGTCAGGAAGAGAAAAACCGGTCTCGCAGAAGTGCCCGAGGCCAAGGCCTATCTCCGACCGGACGCCAGCACTTGTCTTGAGGTGGTGGGGCAAGTGTACGGACGGAGGAGAGAGGACTTACTGCGGAGTCGGCGGGGACAGCGGAACGAGGCGCGCGCCATGGCGATGTATATGTGCCGCCGGCTCGCCGGAATGAAGCTGGAGGTAATTGCCAAGCTGTTTAGGGTCGGGGGTTATTCGGCGGTCGGTAGCGTGATTGGAAGGATGAAGGAGCAGCTAGAAAGGGGAGGTGAAACCGCGCGGCGGTTCCAAAAGATTAGGCAGCGCCTGCAAAGATGAGTCAAGAGCAGACTTGACCCCACGGCGTGGCATGGAAGGTACTAAAGGGCTGGAAGGCTAGAAACCTAAGAGTCTGCTGGAAGCGTGTCTGCCGGCTCCCGGACTTGCCAGGGTTACGACTCGCCAGCCTTCTCGCTTGCTAGCCTCCTAGCACGTCGTGATTCCTGCTGACAGCTGGCTGCTGACTGCTGCGTCTGGCTAGTACCGTTCCAACTTGTTGGTCCGAATCCAAACTCTTATCTTAACCGGCGGAAGAAGTTGGAACGGCGCTAGGCGGCCCGGCGGAGTGAGAAGGGCCAAAGTTTGAAAGTCCTTTGGGTGGCGGAACAAATGCTGTTGGCGCACCGGTACACGCGGAACACGAACTTATGGCGCTCTCCCGTGGGGATCAGGTAGCAGCCGCAATGCGGGCAGGGTTGCCGGTCGGCGTAGTACTGTTCCAAGTACTGGCGGATCTCATGAAGATCATAAAGGATCTCGCCACTTGGAGTGAGAAACATGTATTCGGTTATCATCTGCTTCGCCCCTCCGAGATCCCACATTCCTGGTCGAAATGCGAGACGATTTCGTCCATGGAGATCCTTAACCAATACGTGTAACGCTCAGGGTGTTCCCGGACGTCCTGTCTGAGTTCTGCTAAATCAATCCATTTCCATTCGTCCACTTCTTGCGGGCTCGGAGTGGGTTCGCCCTCAAGCGTACCGAGAAAAACGTGATCAAATTCATGCTCAGTGAGATCGTTGTCACATTTCACTTTATACGTAAAACTGAAAATTTCATACAACGCACAATCAAATCCCATCTCCTCTTTCAGACGTCTGTGGGCTGCTTTTTCTGTGGGCTCTTCAGGCCTGGGATGGCTACAACACGTGTTTGACCAGAGACCCCCGGAATGATATTTCGATTGTGCTCTCTTCTGAAGAAGCAATTGACCCCGAGAGTTAAAGACGAATACCGAAAAGGCCCGATGGAGTTTCCCCTCTTGGTGCGTGTGTATTTTTTCCCCAATGCCGATTTCTCGGTCAGCGGCATCCACCAGGATAACTTTTTCTTCCATACTGTTCTGTCCCCGGTCGAGAGTCTAGAGTTGAGGGCAGGTGAAATTTCGAATTTCGGAATTCGAATTTCGGATTTGTTCATTCTCAGGGCTTAGCTTCTGCAAATTCGCAATCCGAAATCGTTCGACTGAGGCTCACGACTCGAAGTCCCAAATCCGCAATCCAGCTTGCTCCCCGGTCTCCTGTCTCTCGACTCTCAACACTCCACTCTCCGCTACTACGTGCCGAACCGACGCTTCCGCTGCTGGTAACTCCGGATGGCCCGCAGCAAATCGATCTTGCGGAACGCAGGCCAGTAGGCGTCGCAGAAATAGAACTCGCTATACGCGCTCTGCCAGAGGAGGAAACCCGAGAGGCGTACCTCGCCGCTGGGGCGTATGATCAAATCTGGGTCGGGCATGTCGTAGGTGTACAGGTACTTGCCAATCTCCTCCGGGGTGATCTCCTCAGCGGCCTTGGCCAGTGACTCCCCGCGCCGGGCCCGCTCGCGCAAGAGCAGCCCCACGGCGTCCGTAATCTCTTGCCTCCCCCCGTAGCCCACCGCGATGTTGAGGTAAAAGTTGTCGTGGTGCCGCGTGGCCTCTTCGGCCAGGGCAATGGCTTCCTGCAGTGAGGCAGGGAGCAGCTCCATCTGCCCTACTGCCCGGACCCGGACCCCTTTGCGGTGGATCTTGGGGTCGACGGCCACTGAACGCATCTTGTCCTCGATGATCCCGATGATCCCGTTCAATTCTGCTGGGGAACGGGTGAGATTTTCGGTGGAGAGGGCAAAGAGGGTCGTGATCTTGATCTGCAGCTCCTCGAGCCAGTCCATCACCTCCTCGAGCTTATCTACGCCGACGCGGTGCCCCGCCAGGGGGTCCTCAAACCCGAGTTCACGGGCGTACCGTCGGTTCCCGTCCAGGATGAGGCCAATGTGGCGGGGCAGGGGATTGATTTGGACCTCGCGGACGAGGCGCCGCTCGTAGAGTCCGTAAAGCAGGGACAGGGGATCGAGCATAAGGGCTTACTCCTGGGGGGGGTCTACAGGGGTGACGGGCTGATCACCATCCTCATCACCATTCGACCTCAGCCATTCAGCCTCCATGGCCTCGTAGTAATCAGGGACTTCTAGGGGCTCTTCGGGGTCTTGCTCAAGGGGATCTGGCTCAGCGAGGAACGAAGGATGTCGTGGCTCCATGTATGGCCCTCCACCAGGAAATTTTAGCACATTTTGAAGGAGATTTTCCCGATTCGGTAGGAGATACTGCAAACTGCGTTCCAGCAAGTGTGATTTCCTAAGCCCCATCCAAATCAGCAGATACAGGTCTGGGACTTGCAAGGGCAGTGCGGGAATGGGGGTTGGCAGTGAAAATTTTGCGCTCCAGCGAGACCAGGACACAGAAGCGTCTGACGACGCCACCCTGAGTGGCTCTGCTTACCTGGTGCTTGACATCCCCACCGCCTCGTGGATGATAGGGTTATAATGGTAACCGTGTATGGCTATGCGCGCGCCCGCTGGTGGGCGGTCTTCCTGGGCGCCATCTCTCTCTGGCTTGTGGCTTGTGCCGCGCGAGACACTGCGCCCGCCGGGGTAGCTCCCCCGCCCATCGTCCGCGTCGACGCGCCCCCCGAGTGGCGACCCGGCGACCGGTGGGTGTATGACTGGACGAGCGGAACCAACACAGGGACCAAGACTGTGGAGGTCCTGGAGATCAAAGAGGTCAACAAGGTCCGGTATTACGTTGTTAGGGTTGGAGACAGTGAACAGTATTACACCCTTGACTTCCGATGGTCTGGCATTGTGCGGGACTCCCGGGTCGAGGCACGCATGATTCCTCCGCAGCCGTGGTTCACCTGGCCCCTCGAAGTCGGGAGTCGGTGGGTCCAACGCGGCGTCTACGAGGCACTGGACGAGGACAAACGAGTCACCGAAACCTTTGCCGTGGTAGCTTCCGAGATCGTTGAAGTCCCCGCTGGGCGGTTCCCTGCACTCAAGGTAGTCCGCGAGGCGAGTAGCCGGGATTCCGACCAATACTGGTTTGCCCCCGAGGTCCGCTGGTATGTGAGGTGGATCGGCCGCCGCGGGGAGGTCCAGTTCGAGGAGCGGCTCCGGGAGTACCACGTGGCGCCGAGGCTGATCCCCGAGCCCGCTCCCGTGAAACCACCATCCAAGACGAGATAGTGCCCCCTCTTCTTCCTATTACTCAACCTAGCTGAATACCATCTTTCGCGAAAGCCGTGCTAGTGCCTCTTCAACTAACCCCTCGTAAGCACCCCAGGCTTCCGCCAGCCCGGATTATTCACACAGAGGTGAATAATCTACCCTCCGGGCTTCGAATCCGCCCCGCGTTTGCGGGGCGTCGCTCAGGGCTAGCCTTGAGTCCCGCCGCAGCGGCGGGACGCATTATTCACGAAGACACTCCGTTCGTGAATAATGCGGGCCAGGGGGACTGAGGGGTGGTAGGAGTGTTCCTCCCCGAGGCTCCCCTACGCCTGCTGGGGGGTGCTCAGCGAGGCGAACGCCGAGCGCCGAATCCCGAAGGCTTTCGGGACTAGCGGAAGTGCCGCACCAGCGCAGAATGCTAGTGAAAAATAGTTGGTGCGGCACTAGAATACTGGAACGCTAGTGGTTGGTGACTGGTGATGAGTGCCTGGTGATCGGACCTGCTAACACCCAGCACCTAACACCTGTCACCCTATTGACGGCCGAGGCTGACAGCCGACTGCTGACCGATGATGGCTGGAGCGAAGCGGAGATGCGTGCGGTCATTCAGCGGGTGCGCCGGGCTCAAGTAATCATTGACGGGGGGGCCGTGGGGCAGATTGGCCTCGGCTTGGTCGTTTTCCTGGGGGTGGGCAAGGAGGACGGGCAAGAGGAAGTGGACTGGATGGTGGAGAAGATTGCTCACCTC
>JAPUFX010000016.1 GCA_027293415.1 Candidatus Methylomirabilota bacterium | reverse complement strand
GGCCGATTTTCATGACCCTCTCCATGACCGAGACCCAGATTGCCTTTAACGACAAGAACGCCACCCGTGCCCTCTACGTGGCCGAAATGGCCGTGGAACGGGCCCGCCGTGACATCAAGTACGACGCCGACTTTGACCTCGACGGCATCACCAACCAGTACTTTGCCTCTCCCACGCCCGTCGCCGGGGGCACGCCGATCGACTGCGCGGCCACGATCACCTGGCAGGGAACCCCACCGCAGCAGCGGTGTTACGACCTCGGCGGCCCCATCCCCGCCGAGCCCATGATCGTCCCCCCGTACCCGGCCGACGACATTTTCTTTCAGACGCTCTACACCAATGTCAATGTCGACACCTACGGGGACGGCTCCACGTATACCCTCAAGCTCGGGCTGCTGAACAGCAACAAGATGACCATTCGGGCTGAGGGGACCGGGCCGCTGCAGAGCCGGAAGACGGTGGATGTGCGGGTGGAGGTGCGTCCCCTGTCCGTCTGGAATAACGCGGTCTTCGCCGGGGGCGGCGGGACAGGGATGCGGATCAACGGCAACGCATTGATTGCCGGCTCGGTCCACATCCTGGGTCAGGGCCTCGGGCCTGCCGGGACCGCGGCCGACTTCGGCGGGGGGAGCGGCATCTTCAACTGGTATAACGGCCTCGACCCGGTCTTCGTGGGGAAGCTCCCGAATGCCAATCCCGCAACGCTGGATGCGGAGATCAGGGTGAAGGAGGGGCAGATCGAGATGAACAGCGGCGATGCCCGGGCGGGGAATGGTACGGCCGATGTCGATGTTGACGGCAATCCCATTCCAGCGGGGATCAAGCGGCGGATCGACGGCACCTACACCGAGTACGGCTTCGCCGGGTCCTTTGGCGACCAATACGTCTACTCGGACAATGGGCTGTACGCCAAGTACGACCTCCCCGCCGACCACAACATCTCGTTCCCCTCCCTGACCGGCCCTTCCCCCGATGTCTGCTGCGCAAACTACGAGGACTGGCTGGATGCCAATTCGTTTGATCCCACTCCGTTCCTCCCCCCCGGAGCGACGAATGGCACCGATCTGACGATCTTTAAAAACACGCCCGGCTTCGGCCCCATCACCGACGGGCCCAACCTGATAACCTATGACAACGTCAACAGGATTTTGACCGTGCAGGGGATCATTCGGGTCCCCGGCGAGATCATCCTGGGGGGCACCGGGGGGCAAAAGATCCCAACAATCAACTACACCACCGCGGGGGTCGGAGGGACCCTGTACGCCAAGAAGGCGGGGGCCAATTGGAGTGACGATAGCACCGCCGGGGCCCACGAGGTCAGCATCACGGTCAATAGCAATTTGCTGCCGATCGGGATCTACCCGACCGTCGACACGCTCGGCCTGCTCGCGAAGGACCGGATCGTCATGAAGCAATCGCAAAACAACGTCGCGGCCGCGGTCTTTGCTGAAAACCAGGTCTCGATCACAAAGCAATACCAGGTGGTCGGAGCGGTCGTCACCCGGTTCTTTGATTTGGGGGCCCAGGTCCCCCGTCTCTACCAGATGCCCAATCTCGTGAAGTACCTTCCCCCCGGCATGCCAGGGGGACAGGCATTCAACATCGTCAAGATCCTCTCCTGGCGCGAAATCTAAAGGCCACAACCAAGAGCGTAAAGCCACCGCAATCTGTCCACCGGTGTCTCGTGTAAGATAAGCTCGTGTCGAGGCCTCCCGCCCGCTATTCCCCCGTGCCCGATGTGGCCGCCGCTTCCTTCAACTGCACCTGGAACGGTTTGGTTGCCTCCCCCACATAGATCGAGCGATGAGGGAAGGGAATCTCGATCCCCTCGGCGTCAAAGGCCTTCTTCAGCCGGCGGCGATACTCCCGCCCCACGCCCCACTGTTGAATCGGATGCGTCTTGAGCCGAGCCTTTATAACCACTGCGGAATCCGCGAAGTCATCCACCCCAAAAACCTCAATAGGTTCCAGGATCTTCGGGCCTAGGTCAGGATCCTGTCGCAGCTCATCGCCCACGCGCCGCATGACCTCGACGACGTGGTTGGTGTCCTCCTTGTACGCCACGCCCACATCCATGACATAACCCGACCACACCTTCGTCATGTTGGACAGCGTATTGATCGTGCCGTTAGGAAAGATGTGGACAACCCCCGAAAGGTCCCGAAGCACGATGGTTCGGAAGGAGATCGCCTCGACGAGCCCCCCTGTCCCGTTGACGATAGCGACATCGCCGACCCGCACCTGGTCTTCCAGCACCATGAAGAATCCGCTGATCAGGTCGCGGACGAGGTTCTGCGCGCCAAAGCCTACGGCCAGCCCGATAATCCCGGCACCGGCCAGGATCGGGGTGATGTTCAACCCGATCTGCTCCAGCGTAATGATTACAACCACCGCCCACAGGCCGACGATCGCGATCGTGCGGAGCAGGCCCACCAATGTCGTTACCCGTTTTTTCGCTGCCCCGGGAACAGCCTCGGTCCTCTCTCCCGCTGTAATGAGCGCCGACTCGAGACGACCTAGGCCAAGCCGGAGAACGCGGGCGCCGACATAGCCCGCAATGAGGATTAACCCTATGCGGAGCGCGGCTGCTCCGGTGCTGAGGAGCAACGGTGTAAGTTTCTCCATGGAGACTCCCGTCATTGCATTCTCCCTCCTTTCCAGGTGAAATGAGCACTCTTCTCATCAATCAGGAGCAATCGCACCTCCATTACGTTCGCACCCATTTGGGCAGAGTGGTCGACTCTCAACCAAGGTGAGGGGGTGAAAACAGAGCAGATCCCCGTTAGCCGGCGGCCAAAGCCAGCAAGAAGGAGAATAGGGAGGGTCCAAAGAGGGCTAAGGTGAGGAGGGTGGCGACTCCCAGGAGCAGCCAGGGCAGCCGCCGTCTCCAGCGCTCCCGGCGAACTTGGCGGTGGGCGAGAGCGCGGCGCAGCTCCTCGTCTCTCATGCGTTGGAATTCACCGGGAGCTATGGGCATGGCCGTTCTCCGCGGTCGTTCTCTACCACAGGCCCCTGACCCTGTCAAGGCAGCGGCGATGTCTTCCCTGGCCAGGCCTGTCGCGGTCAGGCGGAGCGTGCGGCGTGGCAGTGTAACAGACCTAAGCCGGCGGCGCTCCTCCCCCCAGCATGGAAATTAATAATCCGACAATCAGCACATACACGATCCATCCAATAGCGCAGACACCCACCGCCCGCCCCGTCCCGCTATAATCGAGCGCTTGCCTCACCGCGATCACCATGGCGACGAGCATCCAGATCGAAGCCACGAAAAAGACGATCCCGGCCAGGGGTGGAACGATCCCCAAGACGCGGATCAGTCCCGGGGAGGTGGAAAAGCCAATGGTGCGCAACAACTCACCCACGTCGGCCCGGGTCTGAGGCTCGGGAAGAAGTTTCGTACCGATCATGTAGGTGAGAAACGCCCAAATATACCATCCGATGAGGGCCGCGATCGTTACACCCACAATCCCCCCAACACCAAGCTCTCCACTGCCCACCCCGGCGGCGACACTGGAGAGGACCACCACCCCCATGGCCTGGCCCATCGCTGACTTATCGGCTTCGACCTCTTCATACAGGTTTACATCCAGCTTGGCAGCCCGGATCATCCGGTCGGCAAAACTCGCCATCTGTTCCTCCGTTTCGTTATACTTCGAGGGATCTGCTCTGATCTTGCCCAACAATCGAAACCTGGACGTGAGAACGCTAGGCCATTACCCGTGGACAGTGGACGGACCATTCGAAGCCCGGTTTCTCACCAGGCTATGTCACGACTCGACCGGTGTCCGAGGTATCGTAGCCGCCGAGGGCCTCGACCTCCTTTTTGAACTCCTCGCTGGCGATGATGTCGAGGAGGGGGTTCAGGAGAGGGCTCCGGTAATACGATTCAGGAATGATGAGATCATAACGCTCCTTCAGGAGAGGAATGAAGTCCAGATCAAGAGCCCGCGCGGCAGCCAGGATGCCCAATCCCACGTCCGCCACCTCCGCTTTGACCGCGGCGGCCACGGCCAGATGGGTGAACTCCACCCGGTCATAGCCGATGATCTTCGTCGGATCGATCCCGAGCTCCTTCAACTTATAATCCAAAAGTATCCGGGTCCCTGCCCCCTTCTGCCGGTTGACGAAGGTCACGTCCTGCCGGGTCAGATCCTGCAGCGTGTTGATTCGCTTGGGGTTTCCCCTCGGGAGGATCAGCCCTTGGTCCCTATGAACCAGCGTCAGCACGACCACCGGCTCATCCGTCAGCATGCGCTCGACGTAGGGGAGGTTATACTCCCCCGTCTCCTCGTCCAAGAGGTGGGAGCCGGCCATGTGGGCTTCCGCCCGTTTCAGGGCTGACAGTCCAGCCAGACTCCCCACATTCATGGACGAGAGATGGAGGGTGGGATCTTGGCGCCGGAGGAGATTGGCCAACAGATCGAGGGTGAGATCGTGGCTGCCGATGGCAACAATGGTCTTCTCGATCTCCTCAGGTCGACGCAGCAGTTCCACGGTGACGGAGGCCCCCGGATGGATCCCTTCGGAGAAGCGGGGAATCCGGACGATGCCATCGGCCCGGACTAAAGACATGATCACCCCCGCCCCTCGAGAGAGGGGAGTCGCCACGACCTTGTCCCCCACCTTCCCCAACTTGACCCGCAGGAATTCATCCTCGCCCAGGGGAGAAAGAACTTTTCGGGTAATGGTGGCTTGGAGTGTTGGCCGTTCTGGAACCGCCGTCGCACGGAGGCGGTAGAGGATCGGCTTCACCAGGAGATCACAGGTAATGACCGTCGAGACGGGATACCCCGGAATCCCGATGACGGGTGTGTCCCGCACGATCCCGAGGACGACCGGGTGGCCGGGACGGATAGCAATCCCGTGGACGAGCAGCTCTCCCAGTTCCTTGACGACGGGCGCGGTAAAGTCCTCGGATCCTGCAGAGGAACCCGCATTGATGACGACCACGTCGTGGGTCGCAACCGCTTCCTCCACGGTGGCGCTGATCGTGTGGAAATCGTCGGGAACTATCCCGTACCGCTTTGCTTCTCCTCCCCATTCCTGAATCATCCCGGCCAGCATCAGGGAGTTGAATTCGATGATGTCTCCCGGCTTCACGGACGTTGCCGGCGGAACCAGCTCGCTTCCCGTGGGAATGACGGCGACTCGGGGTTTCCGGCGGACCGTGACCTGATTCAGACCGCATCCGGCAATGGCCCCCAGATCCGTCGGTGTCAAGATATGCCCCTCGGGAAGGATCAACTCCCCCGCGACCATGTCTTCCCCCATAGCCCGCACATGGTGCCATGGCGCCACCGGGGCCTGGATTTCGATCTCATCCTCGCTGACCGGATAGAGGTATTCCTGCATAATGACGGCGGTGAAAGGAGGAAGAATCGGGTCCCCTGTATCGACCCACTGAAACTGCTCACGCGCCCGCAACAGAACCGGGTTCGTTTCAGACGCGCCTCGGGTGTCTTCCGCCCTGACCGCGATGCCATCCATGGCCGCCGCATTGTAATGGGGGTTTGAAAGCGAAGCCCAGACCGGTTTGGCGGTCACGCACCCCAGGGCCTCTTCGACCGGGACCACCTCGCCGGGCAAAGGCGTGAGCAGCCCCCGCGCCTCGAGCGCACCATAGAATTTCTGGAGCGCCTCGTCCAAGGGAATCGGTTCCAGATAGACTTTGCGTCTCGCCATGGCTAGAACCGTCGCACCGCGACCGTCTGGCCCGCCGACAGGCCACCAACGTCTAATGGGATGACGACCAGGCCGTGCGCTTTCACCAAAATGTAGATCAGATTGGACTTGCCGTAGACCGGCTCGGCCAGCAACTCCCCTTCCTCCTCGAGCAGCCGGACCGGGACATAGTCCTCTCGACCAAAGGTGGAGGCAATGTTTCTGGTGAGGCGGGCTTGCACCGTGACCCGCGGCGGCGGCGCCGTCCCCACAAGGTGGTAGAGGGCCGGGCGGACAAAGAGTTCGAAGGTGACAAAGGTGGAGACGGGATTGCCCGGAAGGCCGAAGGCCGACTTGCCCCTGCAGACCGCCAGGATCGTGGGCTTGCCTGGCTTCAGCGCCACCCCATGCACCAGGACGCCAGGCTTCCCCAGCTCCCCAATGACCGCTGAGGTCATATCCCGCGTGCTGACCGAGCTGCCGGCCGACACGACCAGGACATCCCCGTGATCAATGCCTCGTTCCGCAGCCTCCCGTAAGGCGTCATAATCATCCCTGATGATCCCGAGCGGGTGCGGAATGCCTCCGGCCTGGAGGACCAAGGTGGCGATGATGTACGTGTTGATGTCCCGGATCTGTCCAGGGTCGGGCTCGACATCGGGCGAAACCACTTCATCGCCGGTCGCGATGATCATGACGCGAGGCCGGCGGACAACGGATACCGTGAGGATCCCAATCCCCAATAGTCCTCCCACGTCCTGGGGGCGAAGGCAATGCCCCCTGGGCAGGAGGCGCTCGCCGTGTTTGATGTCCTCGCCGACCTGGACCACGTTCTCGCCGGGTGCCACCGGTCGGTAGACCTCTATCATCGTCGGGTCCACTACCTGAGTGTGCTCCACCATGACCACCGCATCGGCCCCTTCGGGGATTATTGCACCCGTTGGAATCCTCACCACCTCCCCGGGACGAACCTGCACCTCGGGGGCCTGTCCCATAGGGACCTCCCCACTTACTTTCAGATACGCCGGTAGCCCATCGCTCGCCCCAAAGGTATCCTGGGCGCGGACGGCATACCCATCCATGTTGGAGCGGGGAAAGGTCGGAAGTTGAGCCGGCGATAGAATGTTTGCAGCCAAGACCCGACCCAGGGCCTCCTGAACCGGAATTTCTTCCGTCTCTTTTATGGTTGGGAGACCTTCGAGGAGCCGGTCAAGGGCCTCCGCTGGGGTCAAGACTTGGAAGAGCTCGGTCATCGCGTACCTCGGCATTTTGCTGTGATTATACCATGGTCAGATGGGGTGGACCTCGACACTGATATCGAGGGCCCGAGGCGAGTGGGTGAGGGCCCCGACAGAGATGAGATCCACACCCGTCTCGGCGACCTGACGCACATTTCCCAGCGTGACCCCCCCTGAGGCCTCGATCAGGACCCTGCCCTTGTATCGGCGAACTACTTCCTGCATGTGCTCGAGAGACATCTGATCCAGCAGCAGCGCATCCGCCCCGGCCTCGACGGCCTCGGTTGCCTCCTCCAAAGTTTCGACCTCCACCTGGACCTTGAGGAGATGGCTCGCTCGATCCCGGAGTCGGCCTAACATCGTCTTAAACGTTTCTCCACGGCCCCTGACCACCGCCAGGTGGTTGTCTTTGACCAGGATGCCGTCGCTCAGGGTCAGCCGGTGATTGAACCCCCCGCCCATCCGCACAGCATACTTGTCCAGCCACCGCATGCCCGGAGCGGTCTTCCGGGTATCCACAATCCGAACCGGAAGTCCCGCCGCGGCGGCAACGTATCGGGCGGTCTCGGTGGCGATGCCCGAAATCCGCTGAAGAAAGTTCAGGGCAACCCGTTCAGCCTTCAGAATACTCGCGAGCGCACCGCTCACAACAGCGACGCTTTCTCCCTGGGTGACGTGGCTCCCGTCCACAACCAGCAGTTCCACCTGAAGGCTGGGGTCGAGCGTGGTGAAGACTTGGGCGAAGACCCACGTCCCGGCCACCACGCCGGGCGCCCGGACCACGGCGTCTGCTCTGCCCCGCTCCTGATCGAGGATCAGAGCCTCCGTGGTGGGATCCCCGCTGGCCAAGTCCTCCTCCAGTGCCACCTCTATCAGGTGACGGACCTGGAAGGGAATGGTACCCCCTAACGGAGTATGCTCCGACTCGCCCAATACTCACCCTCCCAAAATGATTTGCCCTTGACCCTCCGTGGCAATTCTCCTAGCATACATAATAGGTGAAAGATCGTCCTGGAGAAAGACCATGGAGAATCAGACCGCCATCACCCAAGAAATCCTACGACTTAAGAGGGATCGGAAGGCCGTCATCCTCGCCCATAACTATCAAGTGCCCGAAGTGCAGGATGTGGCTGACTTTACGGGAGATTCGCTGGGCCTCTCCCAAGCCGCAGCCGAGACGGATGTGGACTTGATCGTTTTCTGCGGCGTCCACTTCATGGCCGAGACGGCCTCGATTCTCTGTCCCGACAAGACCGTCCTCCTCCCTGATCTCGAAGCAGGCTGCTCTTTGGCGGCAACCATTACGGCCGACGAGCTTCGGCAGTGGAAGGCAGCGCATCCCGCCGCGGTCGTGGTGTCATACGTGAACACCACGGCCGAAGTCAAGGCCGAAAGCGACTACTGCTGTACCTCGGCCAACGCCGCCAAGGTGGTCCAAGCCGTCCCCCCCGATCGGGAGATCCTCTTTCTCCCTGATCTGTACCTGGGCGACTATGTGGCCCGGGTGACCGGCCGGAAGAATATCCGGGTCTGGCCGGGAGAGTGCCACGTCCATGCCGGAATCCGTCCCGGCCACTTTGAAGAAGCCCTCCGCCTGCATCCGGATGCCGAGGAGATCTTCATCCATCCGGAGTGCGGTTGCACTACGAACTGTATGACCTTTGCCCAAGAGGCGCCCGGCATGCAGGACAGAATCCACATCCTCTCCACCAGCGGCATGATCCGGCGGAGCAAGGCTTCTCCAGCCATGAAATTCATCGTGGCCACCGAGACCGGCATCCTCTACCCCCTCCAAAAGGACAACCCAGATAAGGCCTTTGTCCCTCTCAAGGAGGATGCGGTCTGCGAATACATGAAGCGGATCACCCTGGAAAAGGTCCTATGGTCGCTCAAGGAGACAGTCTTTCAGGTGAAGGTCCCGGAGGACATCGCCACCAGCGCTCGGACCGCTATCCACCGGATGCTCGAGCTCGCCTAGTCTTCCCCTTTTCTCTCCCCCCCAAAGCCCAAGGTTATCATCCAGCACCAAGCGCTAGACCCCCTCAGGGGCCTCCTGCGGGGCGGGGGAGCGCCGCATCTTCTCGATGATCCGGACAGCCCAGATCCCCACCTCGTACAGGAGGCAGAGGGGACCGGCCATGAGAGTCTGGTTGAAGATATCCGGGGTGGGGGTCAGGATGGCGGCGATCACGAAGCTTAACAGAATGGCGTACTTGCGGTTGCGGGAGAGAAACTTGGAGGTGACCAAACCAAGCCGGGCCGCAAGGCTCATGAGGAGGGGGAGCTGAAAAATGAGGCCGAAGGCAAGGAGGAACTTGACGATGAAATCGATAAAGAGACCGATAGAGAGCATCGGGGTCAGATGCTCGGTCTTATAAGTGAGGAGGAAATCCATGGCGAACGGGAGGACGACAAAATAGCAGAAGGAAAGGCCAAAAAAAAAGAAGAGGGTCCCCAGGACGACAAAGGGGA
This sequence comes from Candidatus Methylomirabilota bacterium, assembly GCA_027293415.1. NCBI lineage: Bacteria > Methylomirabilota (SeqCode) > Candidatus Methylomirabilota bacterium. Next base: position 20,612 of record JAPUFX010000016.1, on the reverse strand, counting down.
GCGCGTAGCGCCGCTCTCGCTCAACAAGGCCAGGGCTGACGAAACGCCACAACTCGTAAAGAATAAGGGGAATGGCCAGCAGGAGCCCGGCGAGAAAGCCGATTTTAATATGAGCCCAGAAGGCTTCGGCTGGCGCCACGAAGATCAACTGTGGCGGGGGCTTCGTGGTGGTGACCACGAAGGGGTAAGTTTTCTGGATGACAAAGCTGGTCGTGAGAATGCGCTTGAGGAAAGCCATGATCTGCTCGGAGAAGTGAAAGGAGACGGCGAAGCCGACGCCGATGGCGATGAGCGAGGCGATCAAGCGCTTTCGGAGCTCCTCCAGGTGGGAGAGGAAGGGCATCTTCTCATGAGGCATCGGCCAGATCGTCCTTGGAAGGAGGAGGCTCGGGAGGGGAAGAGGGTCCTTCGGCGGGGGGACGCGGTTGCGTTGGAGGTTTTTCCTCTTCCTCCAAGCTGAAATCGGTGGTCAGGCTCTCCTTGAGATCCTCGGAAGCTCGCTTGAATTCCGCGAGCCCCCGGCCCAAGGCCTTGCCCAGGTCCGGGAGCTTCTTCGGACCAAAGACCAAAAGGGCCACGATGAAAATGACGATCAGCTCGGGCATCCCGATGCCGAACATGCGATTTCTCCTGTACTGAACGCTCTAAATCGAGAGTAGCCACCGCACCCTGCTCTGTCAAGGAGATTTGCCCCTCATTTGCGCCAGACGAGGCTACGCCAGAGGTCTGGGGTGAAGAGAACAAGCACCGTGAAGAGTTCGAGACGGCCCAAGACCATACAGGCACTGAGGATCCACTTTCCCAAGGGGTGAATCGCCGCGTAGGTCTCCGCCGGTCCCACCCCGCCGAGCCCAGGCCCCACATTCCCAAGGCTGGCCGCGACCGCCCCTATCGCGGTGACCAAGTCCATATCGAGCAGGGTGAGGCTCGCGGTGGCAACGAAGAAGGTCAAGAAGTAGAGGAACACGAAGACGTGCACGCCATCCAGGACCTCCTTCGGCACCACCTTGCCTCCGATTTTCACGTGGCGGACCGCCTTGGGATGAACGAGCTTGTAGATATGGTCATAGGCCACCTTGAAAAGCAGAAGGCTCCGCACCTGTTTGACCGCCCCGGCGGTGGAGCCGGCACACCCTCCGAGCAACATCAGGCACAACAAGAGGAACTGGGCAACATAAGGCCAGGTGGCGTAGTCGGCCGTTGCAAAACCCGTCGTGGTCACGATAGAGACCACTTGAAAGGCACCGTAGCGCAGGGCAGAGGAAAGATCCGGATAGACCCTTCCCCAGAGGACGAGAGTCATACCAATGACGATGATCAGAACGCTTACGGTATAGAAGCGAAACTCAGGGTCTCGAAAGATCCGGAAATTCCCTCGAAGGGCCTGGAAATGGAGCGCGAAATTGGCGCCGGCCAGGAACATGAAGAGGATGAGAACCATCTCGATGGCTGCACTGTGATAGGCACCGATGCTCGCGGCCTTGGGAGAGAATCCTCCCGTGGACATGGTCGTGAAGGTATGCAGCAGGGCCTCCACGGGCGGCATCCCGAGCAAGACGAGCACGAGGAATTCAATACCGGACAGGAGTAAGTAGATCCCCCAGAGCAACCTCGCCGTCTGGCGGATCCTGGGCACCAATCGGTCCGGGACCGGTCCAGGCACCTCGGCTTTATAGAGCTGCATCCCGCCCACCCCCAACATCGGGAGGATCGCCAGGGAAAGGACGATAATTCCCATGCCCCCCAGCCACTGCATGAAGGAACGCCAGAAATGAAGGACCAGGGGTTGCCCTTCGATGTTGGTCAGGACGGTGGCCCCGGTGGTCGTGAAGCCGGACATGGCCTCGAAGTAGGCATCGGTGTATGAGGGGAGCATGCCGGCGAAGTAAAAGGGGAGGGCACCAAAGGCGGAAAAAAGGACCCACGCTGCCGTGACGATAACGAATCCCTCCCGAAGGCCGATTTCGGTGCGAGGGACGGTTTCGGTTCGGCGGCGAAACGTGAGGAAACCGAGAAGCCCGCCTCCTTCTCTGGAGATGCGAGACACGAGCAACCCGAGAACTCCTCCCCCCGCTGTGCAGATGAGGGAAAGGAAGAGCGGGAAGGTCTCCGATACGCCCGTGACGAGGGCAATCAGGAAGGGGAGGCTCATGGCCCCGGCAAGGCAGAGGAGAAGAAGGCTCAAGGCACGGAGGATGGGGGCGATCTGCATCCGGCCCTCCGATCGACTTAGCCGCTAAAGAGCCGTTCCACCTTTGGGATCACTTCAGGGAGAGTGAAGAGGATGACGTGGTCGTCGGCGAGGATTTGACTGTCCCCCTTGGGTATGATTATCTGCTCTCCCCGTTTAATGGCCGCCACAATAGCCCCCTTGGGCATGTTCACCTCTCGCAGGGGGCGGCCCACGATCGCCATGGTGGGGAGGGCGACGAGCTCCATGATCTCCGCATCCCATTCCGGCATTTCCACCAGGGAGACGACCGGGCCGCCGCGGACATACCTGAGGATCACGCTCGCGGTGGTGAGGCGTGGACTGACGGCCGCGTCGATCCCCAGTGAGGGGGCCAGCTGGCGAAAGTGAGGTCGCTGAATGAGCGCGATGACCTTCTTCGCCCCTTGCCGCTTTGCAAGGAGGGCCGCCAGGATGTTGGTAGCCTCGTCGTCAGAGACGGTGACGACGGCATCCATCTTGACGCTCCCTTCTTCCAATAGGACCTTGCTGTCGGTGCCGTCTCCCTTGATGACTTTGACTTTTTTCAGGCATCCAGCGAGCTCCTCACACCGCCTGGGGTTCCGCTCCATGAGCGTGATATCAATCACCTCGTTTTCCAGGAGCTCCGCCACACGGAGCCCGACCCGACCCCCGCCGATGATCAGGACCCCCCGCGGTGGTTCCTCCTCTCGCCCCAAAAAAGTCAGGATGTCGGGGATATCATCTCGACGAGCCACCAGGTACAGGTGATCTCCGGGCTCGATGACGGTCTCACCGGTCGGGATCTGGAGAACATCGTTACGGGATATGGCGGTCACCAGGAAGGGATGCTGAGCCTGAAACGAGCCATGGTCTTTCAGCCGTTTCTCGAGGGCCGGAGCCTTGGCACCCACACGGATTCCCAAGAGCTGCACCTTGCCTTCGGCAAAAAAGGCCACCTCTGCCGCCGCGGGGACATGGACCAGCTTGGCAATCTCCTCGGCCACCGCTTGGTTGGGATTGATCACGAGGTCGATGCCCAAACGCCTCCCTGATCGGAGAAACGGGCTGCCTGACAACTCCGGATTCCTGACCCGGGCGATCGTGGTGGCGACGCCGTATTCCTTCGCCAGCACAGAGGCGACCAGGTTCACCTCGTCCTCATCCGTGACCGCGATCACCATGTCGGTCTTGGCCACTTCCGCCTCCTCTAAGACGGTCGGAGAGGCCCCGTGGCCCTGGATGACCAGGACATCATCCAGTTCCTTTTCCACCCGCTCTTTGATGGCGGCATTCTCCTCGATGATGAGCACATCGTGCCCTTCTTGAATCAGGCGCTTGGCAATGTGATAGCCCACCTCACCGGCGCCAACCACGATCGTCCGCACGTCACCCTCCTCGAATCATCACCGGGCCCAGGCCGTCCCGAAATGAATAGCGTGGTACGCTACATAGGCAACGAGGCCAGCCCCTGGAAGTGTAAACAGCCAGGCGTACAGGATCTTGAGGCTCAATCCCCAGCGGACCGCCGACAGCCGCTGCGCGGCCCCAACCCCCATAATGGAGGTGGTGATCGTATGGGTGGTGCTCACCGGCACCCCCATGTCCGAGGCCCCAATAACTATCATCGCAGCTGTGGTTTCGGCCGCAAAGCCGTGGACCGGTTGCATCTTCAGCATTTTGAGCCCCAGGGTCTTGATGACTTTCCACCCGCCTACGACGGTGCCGAGTCCCATGGCCAGCGCCGCGATCAGGATCACCCACCACGGGACTTCCACCGACGACAGGTATCCGCCAGAGACCAACGCTAACGTGATGACCCCCATTACCTTCTGGGCGTCCCCGGTACCGTGGGCGAAGGCCATAAAGCTGACCGAGACGACCTGCAGCTTGCGGAAGAGGGGATTGGCCCACGCCGGGCTCGTGCGAAAGAATAACCAGCTGAGGCCCACCATAAACAGGAGACCCAGCACAATTCCCAGCGCGGGGGAGAGCACCATCGCTGCGAAAATCGGCTTGAGTCCCTGAAAGTTTAAAATCCCCACGCCCCCGTGGGCGATCGTTGCCCCCATGATTGCCCCAATCAGCGCGTGGGAAGCGCTGATCGGCATTCCGATGAGCGTCATCCAGCCATTCCACGCGATACCCCCGATAAGGGCCGCCGCCACGGTGAGCTGGGTGATCAAGGTGGGGTCGACGATCCCCGTTCCAATCGTCTTCGCCACCGCCGTCGAGTAAAACGCGCCTGCGACGTTTAGAACCCCGGCGAGCACGACCGCCTGAATCGGAGTGAGGACCCGGGTCGAGACGACGGTGGCGATGGCATTGGCGGCATCGTTCCACCCATTGGTGAAATCGAAGACGACCGCCAGCACCACCACCAAGATGATAATCCAGCCGGGCTCGCTCATGGGACCTGTGGCCCGGTTGACCGTTCCTCGTTGACCGTTGACCGCATCCGAGAGCCTGCCTCCCGACACGATCCGACGAGGGGACGAACCGCTTCTCTGTGATCCGTCAACGGTGAACTGTAAATCGCACTAGGCATTCTTGAGGACGATCCGTTCCAGAATGTCGGCCACGTCCTCGCCGCGGTCTGTCGCCGTCTCTAAGGTCTCATAGATCTCTTTCCACTTAATGATATCGACAGGGTCGTGCCCTCCCGTAAAGAGGGCGGCAATGGCATCTCGGGAGACTTGGTCGGCGAGATTCTCGAGGCGGTTGATCTCGACACAATGAGAGAGGATACTATTCAGGTCCTTGAGCTTCTGGACGGCGAGAACGATCTCCTCGGCCATTTGGTGAATCAGCGCGGCAAGGTGCTTGGCCTCGGTGGTACACCGCTTGATCTTGTACAGGGTGAGACGGGTTGCCCCCGCCTCGATGAGGTCCATGACGTCGTCCAGCCCACTCCCGAGCTGGTGGATATCCTCCCGATCCAGGGGAGTGATAAAGGTCTGGTTCAGCCTTCTGATGAGGTCATGGGTGATCCGATCCCCCACGTGCTCGTACTCTTCTATCCGCCTCCACCACGTTTCGTAGTCACCCTCCGATTCGGCCATCTCCTTCAAGGCCGCGGCTCCCTCTTGAATATTCAGGGCAGCAGCCTCAAAGAGATCGAAGAATTTTTCATCGCGAGGGATGAAGCGGAACACGGATTCGACCCTTTCTCCTGATATCTGAGAACAGTCAAGAAGCCTACCAACCCCCGAGGGGGTTGTCAACGCGGGGTGACGGTAAAGAAATTCACCGGCCCTCGGGCCTCTCGTACGTGGTGAGCAACTGACGCCGCTCGTCGTGACGCTCGAACGCCAGTTGAATCAGCCGGTCCAAAAGGGCTGGGTAGCTGAGCCCGCTGGCCTCCCAAAGCTTCGGGTACACCGACGTTGCGGTAAAGCCTGGGATGGTATTGACCTCATTCACATACGGCTCTTCTGTTGCGCGTTCCAGAAAGAAATCTACTCGCGCCATCCCGGCACAATCGATGGCCTGATAGGCCGCGATGGCCTGCGCTTGAATCTTCTGGGTGAGTGATGGGGAGAGGGGGGACGGGATCTGGACCTCGCTCATGCCCGGCTCATACTTGGCCCGGTAATCGTACCAGTCCCGCTTTGGGACGATCTCGCCGACGACCGAAGCCTCGGGGTGATCGTTACCCAGGACGCCGCATTCGACTTCCCGACAATCCACACCTTGCTCTATCAGGATCTTTCGGTCGTATCGAAAGGCCTCATCGATCGCGTGACGAAGACCCTCACCATCTGTCGCCTTACTCACCCCCACACTAGAGCCGAGGTTGCTGGGCTTGACAAAGATTGGATATGCGAAGCGCTGGTCCAGGGCGCTCAAGAGGGCAGCGGCGTTTTCCCGCCAGGCCCTGATCATGAGGATCTGAAAAGGCGCCACCGGCAACCCGGCTTGCTGGAAGGCAGCTTTCATTGCGACCTTGTCCATACCCATTGCAGAGGCCATGACTCCAGCACCGACATAGGGCATGCCCAAAAGCTCCAAAAGCCCCTGGACCGTGCCATCCTCGCCATACGTGCCGTGCAGGATGGGAAAAACCACATCGAGGGTATCCTGTAACCATCGACCCATCTCGCGATCCGGATCCATGCCCACCAGCGGGCGTCCTGAGAGCCCAGGGACAATCCCGATCCTGGTCCCCTTGCCCTCTGCCAGTCGGTCCGGCCCATCCACCAAAAGCCATTCCCCTTCGGGGGTAATCCCGATGGGAACCACCTCATACCTGGACCGGTCCAGAGCGTTCAAGACCGATCGGGCCGAGGCGAGTGAGACCTCATGTTCTCCTGATCGGCCACCGAAGAGGACTGCTACCCTCAACCGTGCGCCTCCCACCAGACCTCCTCCTGCGGAATGCGGCTCCCTTGACCGCTGCGAACTGTGGCAACATACTTGCAAGTAACGCTTGCCGACCTTGACCTGGAGGGCTCAATGGTACCCGGCTTCAACACGAACTTCTCCTGGCGCGAGCAGACTTACCATATCCAGACGGAAGACCTGGACCGGGACGATCCTCATATTCTCACTGTCGCGTACCGGGGGGGCGCCGTAGTGGCCCGGATCAAGACCCTCTACCGGGAACTTCTCGGCCCTGACCCTTCGCCCCAGGCTGTACGTACCCTCATGGTCCGCCAGCACCGCCATGTGATTGCAGATATCCAAGCGGGAAACGTCGATGGAGAGGCGGCCCGTTGATCGCTTTACCGACGTCCAGACCATCGCCGGCTAAGATCGGTATGAAGTCCGACCTGATCTAGGATCCGCCCAACAATCTGGTCCAGCAGCTCCGGCACGGTGCTCGGCAGCTGATAGAACGGCGGGATTGGGGGGACGATCGCCACACCGAGGCGAGCCAGTCGCAACAGGTTCTCCAGATGGATAGGATTTAAGGGGCTCTCGCGGGGAACAAGCACCAGCCGCTTTCCTTCCTTGAGCGTCACATCCGCCGCCCGACCGATCAGGTTCTCTGCATAGCCAGACGCAATGGCGGCCAACGTCTTCATGGAACAGGGTGCAACGATCATGGCCCGGACATGGGGAGAGACATAGGACCCGCTCGCGAGCGGAGCTGCCAGATCGTGGGAAGAATGGTAGAAGGTGGCTAGCGCCTTGAGGTCCCCGACCGCGCGCCCGGTCTCCTCCCGAATCACGGTCTCCGCCCCCGGCGAGATGAGGAGGTGCACCTCTTCTCCTCGCTCTGCCAATGCCTCGAGGAGGCGGACCCCGATGGCGACCCCGCTGGCCCCCGTAATGGCCAGAATCAATCCCTGCCCCGATCCACTCATTTTTTAGCCCTGTCTTCGATCCCTCTGACCAGCAGATCCCGGCAAACATGGCATAGGGCCTTGTAAGGTGTCAACTGGAATCAGAACTGTTTATACAGATAGGCACCCAGCAGGAGCCCCAATAGACTCGAAAGATTGATGCGGACGGTGAAACCGAAGGTCAGCGAAAGGATCTTGAGGTCGAGAGTAGCAGGCGGCTGAAGGCCAGGAGTAATTCCTTGTGCAAAGATTCGCTCTAGGATGCCACCGGGAAAGAGGTACGCAATAAGTTCTCCCAGGGCCGTGCCGATGAGGGCCCCGAGAATGAGGATCACAACAAGAGCGGTCGTTCCGCCCGGTTTTTTTGCCAGGGGCCTCTTCTCCTCTCTCCGCAGGCGATAGCTTCCTTGGCATGAAGGCCGGAGGTTTTCCTATGCTGGCATGAAAGGGAGGGAGATGCAAGGGACAAAATCACCTTGGCGGGGGCGTGCGATTCGCGAGATGCGTGACTAGGGCCTCCGCCAGACTTGGGATCGTGAATGCGGACGGGATGACGTCCGCGGCAAGCCCGTAGCGGCCCGCCGTCTCGGCGGTGATCGGCCCGATACAGGCAATGGTCACCCCCTTGAAGAGCACTGACAGATCCTCTCCCGGAAACATTTCGGCAAAGTTCACAACGGTCGAAGAGCTGGTGAATGTCACCGCATCGATCTGCCCGCTCCGCAGATCAGCCAGAACCGTACCAGACTCGTCGGTCACCCCCACTGTTCGATACACCGGCACAACCTCCACCTCGGCCCCCCGGTCCCTGAGACCAGCAGGCAGAATCTCTCGCGCCTCTGCGGCCCTGGGGATGAGAAATCGCATCCCCTGGAGGTCTCTGTCCAATGCTTCCAGGATCGCCTCAGCGCGGTACTCCCCGGGAACCAAATCTGGGTGGATCCCGGCTTCTTGCAAGGCGGCTGCCGTGGCTGGACCAATAGTGGCTACCTTGATGCCGTGCAGCACCCGCTGATCTCTTCCCCTTTCCCGCAGCCGTCCGAAAAAGAAGCGGACCCCGTTGGCGCTGGTGAAGATCACCCAGTTATAGCTGCCAATACGATCGAGCGCCTGGTCCAGGGTCCTCCAATCTTTGGGGGGAAGGAAGGCGATGGTCGGACATTCGATTACCTCTGCCCCGTAGCCCTCCAAGAGCTCTGTGAACTCACTCTGCTGCTCTCGCGCTCGAGTGACCACGATCCGTCGACCGATGAGGGGCTTTGGGTTCATGGTTCACTCTGCGATGACCGTTGACCGTTGACCGACCGTCTTCATTCAGTCGTCGGTCGTCGGTCATCGGTTAACAGTTTACGGGGAGGCCGGGGGTATAATCTCGACACGTGAGAGCTCCTCGAGGATCCGTTCCGCCCCCCGCCCCAGAAGCTCTTCCGCAAGGGCTATCCCGATCTCCTCCCCGTGGGCGGAAGGGCCTTGTCGCTCTCCGCGGACTATTTCGGTCCCATCCGGCATGCTCACCAGGGCAGTGAGATGAAGCTGATCCCCATCCAGCTGTCCGTACGCGGCAATAGGCACCTGGCATCCGCCCCCTAAGCGCGCAAGGAAGGCCCGCTCGGCGGCAACCGTCAGCGCGCTCGGTCCGTGGTTCAAGGGTGCGATCAAATTGTGAGTCTTCCGGTCTTCTTCGCGGACCTCCAGACCTAGAGCCCCTTGGCCGACGGCGGGGAGACTGATCTCCGCGGAAAGGATCTCGGTGATCTCATCTTGCCGCCCGAGCCGATACACGCCGGCCGCCGCAACGACCACCGCGTCGAGAGTCTCGGTCCTCAGCTTTCGGATTCGAGTATCGAGGTTCCCCCGCAGGGGGACCACGGTGAGGTCGGGCCGGTAATGCAGGAGCTGCGCCTGCCGCCTGAGGCTACTGGTACCGATCCTGGCGCCTCTCGGTAAGGCATGTAGCTTTTTTCCCTGCCGGGAAATGAGGGCATCGGATGGGTTTTTCCTCTCGAGAATCGCAGCAATGCTCAGGCCCGAGGTGATCTCGGTTGGCACATCTTTCATGCTGTGGACCGCCAGATCCACTCGCTCGTCCTGCAGCGCCTCCTCGATCTCCTTAATGAATAGTCCCTTGCCTCCTACTCGGGACAGGGGAATGTGGGCGAATTTATCACCGCTTGTCTTGATCTTCACCAGCACCGGAGCGAGGTCCGAGTATCTGCGCCTTAGCTCCGCGGCGACTTGCTCCGCCTGGGTAACGGCTAGAACGCTCCCTCTGGTGCCAATCCGCAGTTGAAGGTTCATGGTCCACAGCTCATGCCGCGAGGTTCGTAGTGATTTACGACTGACCGATCAACCCTCAGACATCATGGGCCACGCACTACGTGCAAAGTCGGTCATCGGTCCTCGTCCTGTAGGCCAAAGAGGCGGCGCAATGCGCTCACATAGAGCAGCCCATCCCGGTTGACGGACTGTCGCTTGAGCTCGGTGGTAGGATGGTGCAGGATCTTGTTGATGATACCGTGGGCCAATGTCCGCACCACCTCCTGTTGTGCGGGGCCGAGATCCTGCAGGCGACTCAACGCCTTCTCCAGCTCCATCTCGCGGATCTCTTCTAACCGCCGCCTGAGCGTCACGATCGTCGGCACCACCTCCAGGCTCTTGAGCCACCGTTGAAAGCTCGCCACCTCGCGCTCGATCAACAGTTCCGCCTGCGCCGCCTCCCGCTCGCGGTCCTGACGATGGCTCGCCACCACCCCTTCGAGATCATCGATATCGTACAGGTAGACGTTGTCAATCTGGTTCACCTCGGGATCAATGTCCCGGGGGACCGCAATATCAATCAGAAAGAGGGGCCGATTGCGCCGCAGGCGAATCAACTCCTCTACATCAGCCCGGTGCAGCAGGTAATGCGGGGCGGCCGTGGAACTCACCACGATATCCGCCTGGCGCAGCTCGTCCCGGATCTGGTCGAACCGCACTGCCCGACCTTGCAGCCGCGCAGCAACCTCGACCGCCCGGTCGAAGTTGCGATGGGCCACCAGCACCACCTGGACTTCCTCACTCTGCAGGTGCCGGGCCGCGAGTTCCGCCATCTCTCCCGCCCCCAGGATGAGGACCCGCCGGTCCTTCAGTTCCCCGAAGATTGACTTGGCCAGCCCGATGGCGGCCGACGGGACCGAGACCGGCGATTCGCCAATCCCTGTCTCCGTCCGTACCTTCTTCGCCACCCCGAGTGCCCGCGTCATCAGGGTGTTCAGGATCGGGCCGGTCGCCCCCTGGGCCTGGGCCACCTGGTAGGCCGCCTTCACCTGGTGTAGGATCTGCGATTCCCCGATCACCATGGAGTCCAGGCTGGCAGCCACCCGGAAGGCATGGCGCACGGCTTCCTCCTGGTGATGGTGGTACAGTCTATCCTGGAAGAGCGCAAGCGGGGTCTGGGTCCCCTCCGCCAACAGCTGAGGGATCACCGCCTGGGCCTTGTCAGGGTCCGGGGTAACCGCATAGACCTCCACGCGGTTGCAGGTCGACAACACCAGCCGCTCGAGGACCGTGGCCTCCTGCCCCAAGCGCTCGAGCACCGCCGGGAGCTGCGCATCCGGGATGTGCAGCCGCTCCCGGATCTCGACCGGCGCCGTCGTATGATTGAGCCCGACCGTCAGGATCACCATGGCTCAGTTGCCCAGATGGGGGCGGCCCACCAGGACACTCACCCCCACAAACGTCACGAGCAGTGCACAGAAACTGACCACTGCCAAGAGCGCGGCCTTCCGCCCCCGCCACCCCCCGGTCAGCCGGGCCTGCAACAGCCCCGCGTACATCACCCAGGCGAGCAGGGAGAGGACCTGGGTGGGGTCCCAGGTCAGCACCCGCCCCCAGGCCGCCTGGGCCTGCAGTGCCCCGGTCACCAGCCCGACCGTGAGCAGGGGAAAACCCACCAGCAGCGCCCGGTGCCCGAGGCCGTCCAGAAATTCCAGGGAGGGAAGCCGGTGATACATCGGGCCGAGACTCTTGGACTTGAGTTGCCGCTCTTGGAGCAAATACATCAGCCCCACGCCGCAGGTCAGTGCCAAGGCCGCATTGCCCAGCAGGACGAAGGTGACATGCAGCCAGATCCCCGTGCCGGCCAGGGCCGAGGGTAACCCCGGGCCCTTGGGCAGGCTGGCCGCCGCAGCGGTGGCCAGCAACACAATCGGCAGGACAAAGGCCCCCATGACCTTGCGCTGGAACCAGAACTCCAAGCCGAGATAGACCAGGACCGTGACCCACGCGAAGAAGGAAAGAGCCTCATAGGTATTGCTAAGGGGTGGGCGGCCGGCAGCGACCAGACGAAGGAGTAAAGCCACCGTGTGCAGCATAAAGCCGCCGACCGTCGCCGCAGTGGCGAGCCGGGCGAGGAGGCCGCCCTTGACCGAGAGGAGCAGCAAGTAGGCGAGCGTCCCCACCACATACAGAAAGAGTGCCCCGTAGAAAAAGGTCACATCCATGGTCATTGACCTCGTTCAGGGTTCACGGTTCATAGTTCATGGTGATTAGGATTAGTGACTGGTGATTAGTGATTAGTGCCAAGAGACTCAGGAGGGCATGTCAACTATGAACCATGAACCGTCAACTGTGAACCGTCAGTTACGACCGACGGGGCCGCCGCTGGCTGGTCTCCAGCAGCGACTTCACTTCTTCCACGAACTCATTGACGTCTCTGAACTGGCGGTAGACCGAGGCGAATCGGACGTAAGCCACTTCGTCCAAATGGTAGAGGTGGTTCATGATCAGCTCTCCAATTTCTTGAGAGGCGATTTCCCGATCCGACTTCTCCATGAGCCGCGTCTCCACCTCATCGGCGATTTTTTCGAGTTCCGCGACGCCTACCGGTCTTTTTTGTGTGGCCCTCAGCAGGCCGCTGAGAACCTTATTACGATCAAAGGGTTCGCGACGGCCGTCCTTTTTCACCACCATGAACTGAATTTCCTCGATCCGCTCGTAGGTGGTGAACCGTCGCGCGCAGTGGAGGCAGTGCCGGCGCCGCCGAATCACCCCTCCATCCCGGGCCTCCCGGGAGTCCACGACCTTTTCCTCTATGTGCCCGCAAAAGGGGCACCTCACGATTGGTGCTCCTTCGCTTTGGGCCCGAGCCGCTCGGCGTAGAGGGGAAACTGCTGGCACAGCTCGCGGACCTTTCCTCTGACGCGCCGCTGGCGGCCTTCATCCGCCGCCTCCTGGAGGACCTCTGCAACGAGCTGACCGATGAGGCGCATCTCCTCCTCCCGCATCCCCCGCGTCGTCACCGCCGGCGTTCCGATTCGGATGCCACTCCCCACTGCGGGCTTTTCCGGATCGAAAGGGATGGCGTTCTTGTTCACGGTGATCCCCGCCTTCTCCAGCGCCGCCTCCGCCACCTTTCCGGTGAGCCGCTTTGGCCTGAGATCCACCAGCATCAGGTGGGTATCCGTCCCCCCCGCCACCAGGCGAAACCCCTGGCGGCTCAGCTCTTCGGCGAGCGCGACCGCGTTTCGCTGGATCTGCCGCTGGTAGAGACGGAACTCCTCACCCAAGGCCTCCTTGAAGGCCACCGCCTTGGCCGCGATGACGTGCATCAGGGGGCCTCCCTGAAACCCAGGAAAGAGGTTTTTATTGAGGGCCGCTGCGTACTCCTGCTTACACATGATCAATCCCCCTCGGGGGCCCCGGAGTGTCTTGTGGGTCGTGGTCGTGACAAACTCGGCATGGGGGATCGGGGAGGGGTGAAGTTTGGCGGCAATGAGTCCGGCGGGATGCGCGACGTCGGCCATGATAATCGCCCCGACCTCTACAGCGATCTCTTTGAACGTGGCAAAATCGAGGATCCGAGGATAGGCACTCCCGCCGACCACGATGATCTTCGGCCTGTGCTCTTGGGCCAGCCGCTTCACTTGCGCAAAGTCAATCTGTTCGGTCTCGGGATGGACACCATAGGAAATGACCTGGAAGAAGCGACCGGAAAAGTTCACCGGGCTCCCATGGGTCAGATGCCCGCCATGCGCCAGATTGAGACCCATGATGGTGTCCCCCGGCTGGAGCACGGAGAAGTAGACTGCCATGTTGGCCTGGGTCCCGGAGTGGGGTTGCACATTGACATGGTCTGCGCCGAACAGCGCCTTGGCGCGTTCGATAGCCACGGTCTCGGCCCGATCGACGAACTCACAGCCGCCATAGTAGCGTCGGCCAGGGTAGCCCTCCGCGTACTTGTTGGTCATGACCGAGCCGGTGGCCTCCATCACGGCTTCGCTCACGAAGTTTTCGGAGGCAATAAGTTCAAGGCCATCTGCCTGCCGCGCGGTCTCTAGGCGGATAGCCTCATCGATCTCCGGATCCACCTCGCTGAGTCGCTTCACCATTTCCTCTTTACCCGTCCCGGCTCAAAACGTCAGCCGCCTGCAGTCAGTAATCAGAAATCAGTGGTCAAGAGTCGACAGTCAGCCACCGATCCGAAAGCCTCAAAGCCTCCTGCCTTCCAAGTCGGAAGCACATGGCTGACTGCTGACAGCTTTCTGTGCATCCCCCTCAGCCCCATTCTGGCTTCTGGCCGATGAGATGGGCAAGCTCCCGAGGGAGCGTGTGCAGGGCTGTATGCATCCCCGGTCCGTAAAAGCGGAGTCTGGCCTCTGGTCCCAATCGCTCACTGATCCGGGCCGCCAAGTTCCCCGTGGAGAGGGGAATGAGCTCTTCTCCTGTTGTCGCCAGCATAAACCCCCAATCGGCCCGGAAGGATGGAATGTAGGCGCGGTACGAGAGGAGCCAGGGAAAGACCTTCCCCACCTCTTTCCGAATCGTCAGGTGGCCTTCAAAATCCGACACGGTGCACTCCAGCGCTTGCATGGCCAGGATCCCCCGAGTGGCCAGGCGTTGTCGGATCGCCCGGTAATAGGCCTCCGAAAAGTCCACGGTGGCCGGATCGGTGATGTCATGAATGATCACATCGAAAGGGGAAACAGACCGCTGAAGAAATTGACGCGCATCCTCACACACGAGCGTTGTCCTCGAGTCCTCGAAGGCCCCCGCTGACCATTCTGGGAGATACTCCTGGCAGACTTTGACGACTTCTTCATCCAGATCCACCATCACCACTTCCTCCACCGTCCGGTACCGTAAGACCTCCCGGAGGGTGGCCCCCTCCCCTCCGCCGAGAATCAGAACCCGGCGGGGCTCCGGGTGCCAGAGCATTGCCGGATGGGCCAGGACCTCGTGGAAGATATACTCATCCAGAGCGGCCGACTGGATCTTGCCATCGAGGATCAACATCTTCCCGAATTTGGGACTTTCGACCACCTCGATGGCCTGAAATTTGGTCTGCCCGGAGTACAGCCAGCGCGACAGGGCGTACCCGTGGAACTCGTGCTGATTGATCTGATCAATATAGTACTGCGACGGGCGGGGAACCATCTTCGGATCCTTAAAAATTGCGCACTTAACGCAGTTGATGCTACTCTACCCGCTCGAACTTGTCAACCGCGAACTGCCGACGGTTTTGCTGAATTGTGTTATCGGAGAGTAAGAAGGGGCGGGGGATTACTATAGCGGGGAATTCCTCTCGGGCCAATCACCCGGTAGATGCGGTATGGGGTAGTGGCGCGAGGATACATGATTGGGGCCCCGCCATATCGGTGTAAGACCTTTTTGACGTACTCGCGGGTCTCGCGATACGGGGGAATACCGTCATACTCGACTACCGCTTTTTCCCCCGCATTATAGGCAGCCAGTGCTAAACGGAGGTCTCCTTGAAAGCGGTGAAGCAGATCCCGAAGCAAATGTAGCCCTCCCTGAATGTTTTGCAGGGGATCGAAGGGGTTGCGAACGGCGTACCGGCGCGCGGTCTTGGGCATGAGTTGCATGAGTCCCATCGCTCCCTTGCGTGAGACCGCCCGGGGATTGAAGGCCGACTCGACAGCGATGATGGCTTCGACCAGGCGAGCGTTGATCCCGTGTCGACTGGCGGCGGACATGATCAGCGCCCGGAGACTCCCAGAGGGCTGCGAATGTCTGCTTCTGGAAGACAAGGAGGGGTGAAGAGGGATGTTGCTGTAGCGAACTGTACCAGAGGCGTCCACATGCCGGTAGACCCGGGTACCGCTCTCTGCTGTTGCGCATTCAGGGAGAAAGAATACAGCGATGAGCAATCCAACAAAGATGTATGCCGCTTTCCGCATCGTTCCCCCTCGATGATGGACTGCCGCGGTCCGGTGCAAGTCCTATGCCGGACCCCGCACCGTCTCTCTTACACCAGAGGAACGAACAGCCGGAGGGTTCCCACCAGGGCCATCCCCCCTACCACCGAGAGGATAACTTTCCAATTGAATTTCCGATGGGCTTCTGGCAGCAGATCGCTCGCCCCGATGTAGAGAAAATCGCCGGCGATGAAGGCCAGGGCTTTTTGATGAAACGGGACGGGCATAAACCCAGCCAGCAGGGCTCCGAGCGGGTAGAGCAGGCCAGCCAGGGATAGGGCCAGGATAATGCGCGTTTTGCTCCACGCAGCCGCCTGCATGATCAGGGCAGAGGCAATTCCCTGTGGGATCTCATGGAGGACGACAGCGACGGTAATGCTGAGCCCCAGCAGCGGATCGATGAGAAAGCCCACCGCAATGCCGGCCCCATCCACGAAGTTGTCCAGAGCCATCCCCACGACCGCCACCGGTCCGATCTCGTGCGTCTCGCATTCACTCTCGCCGCAGGCATGGATCATCATGACCTTTTCCAGCACATAAAACGTGAGAAACCCAAAGGTCAGGAAGAGGGCATCCTCCTTGAGGTTGACTTCCGGGAGGATGTCGAGAAAGCAAACCGCCAGTAACACTCCCGCCGCAAACCCGATGACGTACCGGGATTCGACCTTCGCCGTCATTCCCCGCAGGGCGAGCCAGCCGGCCACAATGTCAGATAGCCCGGCTATCGTGGCATACAAGTAGATCATCCCGACTCCGTTGTGCTGACCCCTCTCCGACGACAGGACCGACAGAGACCGAAGAGCTCGAGCACGTGGGACCGAACGGCAAAGCCGGTTCGTCTCTGGATCTGTTGCGTGAGGCGGCCAGCCTCGACCGGGCAGGTGGTCACATCCTCAATTCGCCCGCACGTATCACACACCAGGTGGTGATGGTGATCCCGGTAGCCGTCAGTTAGCTCATACCGCGGGGCTCCTTTCCCCAGCGCCACCCGGCGGACGATGCTGAGGGCCTCGAAAAGACGGAGGGCTCGGTAAACAGAGGAGAGATTGATGTGCCGATTCTGAAGCGCCCGATGGATTTCCTCTGCCCGCAGAGGACTCGGGTGTGTGGTCAGGACGGTGAGGACCGCCGCCCGCGCCTGCGTCCAGAAGTATCCCTGAGCGCCGAGGAGAACCCTGATATGCTGAAGTGTCTTGTGCATGGCAAATTGCAAATGATTTGCAAATCTATTCTAGCGAAGTCGTGGAGGGAGTCAACAGAAACGGAGCCCGACCTTGTCGGCACGGGAAAGGCGTGTATACTGGAGCGACATACGTGGCTGGACACGGGACCTGAGATGAGCGAGAGAAGCGGACCCCTTTTCGAACGATTGGTTACCATTATGGCCACGCTCCGGGCTCCCGGAGGCTGTCCCTGGGACCAGGAACAGACCCGGGAGTCTCTCAAGCCCTTTCTCATCGAAGAGGCATACGAGGTTCTCGAGGCGCTGGATCACGGAGGGAAAGAGAAGCTGCAAGAGGAACTGGGAGATCTACTCCTGCAGGTGGTGTTTCACGCCCAGGTGGCCGCAGAGCTCGAAGAATTCACCGTGGATGAGGTTCTCGAGAACATCGCGGACAAGCTCGTCCGCCGTCACCCCCACGTCTTTGGCGAGACCCGGGCAGAGACCGCTGCAGAAGTGCTCTCCAATTGGGAGAAGCTCAAGCAGGCCGAGCGGGGTGGGGCAATCCAGGCCTCGGCCCTCACGGGCGTTCCCAAGACCTTGCCTGCTCTCCTCCGCGCTCAGCGCTTGCAAGACAAGGCGGCCAGAGTGGGGTTCGACTGGGGAGAGACCACTGAAGTTCTCCACAAGGTGGAGGAGGAGCTCCGCGAATTCAAGGCGGCGATTCGCAATGGACCAGAAGCAGTAGAGTCAGAGATGGGAGACATGCTCTTCAGCTTGGTCAACCTTGCTCGGTTCCTCCACCTCAATGCTGAAGAGGCCCTTCGAAAATCTATCGATAAGTTTAGCCGCCGGTTTCGCCACATCGAATCGGCGACCGCGGAGCAGGGAAAATCATTGGCAGAGAGCAGCCTGGAGGAGATGGACGCGCTCTGGCGGGAAGCAAAGATCGGAGAGGATTCCAGGGGAGGCCGGTGAATCTCCCTCCCGCGGGTATCCTCCTTGTTCTGGTCGACGGCCTTGGCCTGGGTGAGCCGGATGAGGGTCGAAATCCTCTCGCCGTTGCCCGGACTCGATGGTTTCGTTGCTTCCGGAACCAGATTGCGGTGACCGATGGCTGCTTGGTCGTGCCGACCGACGCATCACTTGGAGTCCCAGGCCTCCCCCAGAGTGCCACAGGGCAGACCGCACTGCTGACCGGCCTGAACGCCCCCCTCCTGGCCGGCCGACATATCCAGGGATTCTGTACACCCACCCTCAGTTCCCTGCTCGCCGAGCACTCTCTCTTTCGAACCTTCTCCCTCCACGGGGGACGGGTCGCTTGTGCCAATGCCTTCCCCGCTTCCATCTTGCAACGCCACCGGTTTCCCTCAGTGACCACCGTGGCCGCAAGAACCGCGGGGATACGGCTGCGGGACCTGGACGACCTGACCAAAGGCCAGGCCCTTCACCATGACTTCACCAACCACCTACTCAAGATCAGAGGCCACTCGGTTCCCCCACTTTCTGCGGAGGAGGCAGCACAGCGTCTGGCAGAGATCACCGCGGAACATGATCTCACCTATTACGAATACATTCAGACCGACCTGGCTGGCCACGCCCAGGACATGGATCGCGCGGTTGCCCTCCTAGAGGGGTTAGATCTCTTTGTCTCCAGACTGGTCGAGTGCCTGGATCTGTCTCGGCACCTCCTCGTCCTTGTCAGCGACCATGGCAACGTCGAAGATCTCGGCACCGCCGGTCACACCTGGAACCGCGTGCCGACCATGGTCTGGGGGCAAGGGCAGGAACGTTTCGTTCGCCGGATTCACGCCCTCACAGACATCACCCCCGCTCTGCTCACCATCTGGGAAGCCAATAAACGCCGCTAGCCCGGATTATTCACATAGAAGTGAATAATCTGCCCTCCGGGCTTCGACTCCGCCCCGCGTTTGCGGGGCGTCGCTCAGGGCTAGCCTTGAGCAGGCCGCGGGAGCGGCCTGTCGAAACCTGCCGGTGCGGCCGAGCCCGCACCTGCAGGCGCATTATTCACGAAGACACTCCGTTCGTGAATAATGCGGGCTAGGATGCTGGAAGGCTGGATGCGCGCTGCAGGGTACGATCCGGGCGCACCTGTCTTCTTTGTAGCCTCCCAGCATCCCAGCGTTACAGCATCCCAGCGGGGATCTTCCCATAGGGGAACGCCTTGCAAATTCTCAAGCCACAGAGTACTCTAAGAATATGAAAGTTATTCGCGCCTTTCTGCTGCTGTCCCTCCTATCCGCCCTGTTTATCCCGACAGGCTGGGCGGGTTCCGACGACGTCTATGTCGCCCGCGTAGACGGGATCATTGCGCCCAGCACTGCGGAATTTATTGTGGGCGCTATTAAGAAAGCAGAAGAGGGCAGAGCCCAGGCGATCGTGATCGAACTGGATACTCCCGGCGGCCTTGATATCTCCATGCGGGTCATTATCAAGGAAATTCTGCGATCCCCGGTCCCGGTCGTCGTCTATGTCTCTCCCAGCGGGGCGAGGGCTGCTTCGGCGGGCACCTTTATCACCATCGCCGCCCATGTGGCCGCCATGGCTCCCGGGACGAACATCGGGGCCGCCCATCCCGTCCAAATGGGCGGCGGGGAGATGGACGAGGAGATGGCGAAGAAGGTCGAAAACGATGCCGCTGCCTACATCCGGGGCCTGGCTGAGCGTCGGGGGCGGAACGCCAAATGGGCGGAGAAAGCGGTCCGCAAGAGTGTCTCAATCACCGCGAAAGAGGCGGCCAAATTGAAGGTCATCGATCTCGTGGCGGACGATCTTGACGATCTTCTGGCGAAGGTTGACGGACGTGTGCTCGAGACCGGAGCCGGCAAGATCACCCTGAAGACCAAGGCGGCTACAACCGTCAGGGTCGAGATGACTTTTCGGGACAAGATCCTCAAGGTCATCACCAATCCGACCATTGCATACATGCTCTTGCTCCTGGGCATGGCCGGCCTCTATTTCGAGTTGTCCACTCCCGGCGCCATCCTGCCGGGGGTCCTGGGTGGGATCTCTCTCATCCTCGCCTTCTACGCGTTTCAGGCCCTCCCCATCAACATTGCAGGACTGCTCCTGATTATCTTGGGCTTGCTCTTCTTTGTCTTGGAACTCCAGGTGGCCTCCCATGGCCTCCTGACGGCGGCAGGTATTGTGGCGATGTTGCTGGGGTCCTTGATGTTGATCGATTCTCCTGCCCCTTTTCTGCAGATCTCTCTTTCTGCCATCATCGGGGTGACGGCTGCCACCGCCGCCTTTTTCATCTTAATCGTCGGCGCAGCCATCCGAGCTCACCGTCGACAGCCGACCACAGGTCGCGAAGGACTCATCGGGCTCACAGCCGTGGCGAAGACTCCGCTGAAGCCGGATGGTCAAATCTCTCTCCGCGGAGAGCTGTGGAACGCCATGTGTGAGGAGGCGGTAGAAGCCGGGGGGAAGGTCGAAATCACCGAGGTCAACGGGTTAACGTTAAATGTCAAAAAGCTCCCCCAGGAGGCCCGAACGGCGGGCTAGATCCTCTGGGGTTTGCTGCCCGAAAGAGGGCAGGGAGGTAAGGATCATGCCGGGCATTTTCCCCTTTAATATCGGGGCGATCGTCATCCTGGTCGCCTTCCTGTATTTTGTCGCCACGGCGCTCAGGATCTTGAACGAATACGAGCGGGCGGTCATCTTCCGCTTCGGGAGGTTAGCGAAGGCCATCTTTAATCCCGGAGGGGAAGGGAACGGGCCGGGGATTGTACTCCTCATTCCCCTCATCGATA
>JAPUFX010000015.1 GCA_027293415.1 Candidatus Methylomirabilota bacterium | reverse complement strand
CGTCCCCCTCACGAAATCGGTCGCCGATGCGGTGTACTGGCTGGTCTTTCTGCTCTTTTTACCCGCAGTGCTGGGTGCCCTGGCCTTGGAAGGGCTGCTCCGGCCGGTCCAAGACATGATGAACCAGATCCTTCGTTTTCTCCCTAGCCTCTTCGCCGCGGGTCTGATCCTGGGCGTCGGCTGGTTCCTCGCCCGCATTGTGCAACGGATTGTGACCAACCTGCTGGTCGCTGTCGGGGCGGACGGGCTGAGTGACCGGGTGGGATTAGCGCCAGTGCTGGGGACGCAGCGCCTTTCCGGGGTCCTTGGCCTGGTCGTCTACATCTTGATTCTTATCCCGGTGCTGATTGCCGCACTGAACGCTTTGGCATTGGAAGCAATCACCCGACCGGCCAGCAACATGCTCAACATGATCCTCGAGGCGATCCCTGCCATTTTTGCCGCCATGCTGCTCGTGTCGCTGGCATATATGGTAGGGCGCGTGGTGAGCGGACTGATCGCCAATCTGCTCAGTGGGGTCGGTTCGATGCCCTCCTGGTGCGACTCGGGCTCGCCAGGGAGTCTGCTGAAGCAGCGCGGACCCCATCAGCCATCGTCGGATACCTCGTTCTCGTGGCGATCATGTTGTTTGCCACCATCGAGGCATTGGGGCTGCTTGGCTTTGAGGCATTAGGTGACCTGATCGCGCAGTTCCTGGTCTTCGCCGATCATATTTTCTTGGGGCTGATCATCTTTGCCATCGGCCTCTACCTCGCCAATCTGGCCTCCAAAACCGTGCTGGCGAGTGGAGCAGCTCAGGCCGGTTTGTTGGCCATGGCCGCGCGGCTCTCGATCGTCGTGCTGGCGGGGGCCATGGCGCTCCGGCAGATGGGCCTGGCGAATGAGATCATCAATCTGACCTTTGGTCTGCTGCTCGGGGCAATCGCCGTGGCCGTAGCGATAGCCTTCGGCCTCGGAGGCCGCGATATCGCGGCCCGCGAGTTAGTGCCCCTCCATCTAACTCCTGCTAAGTAGACCAAGCTTCCGCGAGGGGCACTGAGGGGATGTAGGGGAGAGCCTCCCCTACGCCTGGGGGGTGCTCAGCGAGGCCAAAGCCGCGCGCCGATGGGGGGCCTGCCCCCCTAGCGGAAGTGCCGCACCAAGGGGGGATTGTTAGCGGGAAATAGTTGGTGCGGCACTAGGGGGGTGGATACAGTCCATACGGTCCAAAGACTCCTGAAGGCAAGGATCACGCTGGAAAGAGAGGGCCCGGCTCACAGTGCCGGGCTCTTTCTTTTTCCCTAGGTATGACCGTGGCCGGTCCATGTGCCAGGCAGGAGGAATTCTGAAAGGCCTCTAATCTGGTTCAGTTTTTGCAAGGTGCACCCTTCGAAAAGGAGGGGCCTTTTGGGTTCCTGGGAAGAAACCATTTCGACCTTCCTCGATACCTTCCGCTTGCACAGCATCAAGAGCAAGATCTTGGTCTTCGCTCTGCTGGCCACCCTCATCCCATCCCTGACCATGGGCTGGCTATCGTACGTGCAGAACAAGCGGTCCCTGACGGAAAAGATCACGGAGGAACTGCGAAATGTTACCTCCCATACTGCACGGGAGATTGACTTATGGCTCAAGGAGCGTTTCTACGACGTGCGCGTCTTCTCGAGCTCCTACGAGGTTTCAGAGAACCTGGAGAAAATCCTTCGGGACCACGGTGCCACAGGTAAGGAAGGCAAGGCACTCCGACGCCTAAAGGACTACCTCAAATCGGTCCGGGCGAAATTTGTCGACTACGAAGAACTCCTGGTTATCAACCAGAAGGCCCAAGTCGTGGCCACCACCGCTCGCCGGCCTGGCCCTGTAACCCTCCCACCCGGCTGGCTGAACCTCGCAAGAAAAGATGATATCATCCTGGGTGAGGCGCATTGGGACGAGGCCTTGAAAAAAGTGGGAATGATGATCGCCGTACCTATCAAGGCCGCAAACGGTCGCTTCTTGGGGGTACTGACGGCAAGACTAAATTTTCAAACAATTCATAAGTTCCTGAAAAGCTTCTCTCTTGGAAGATCAGGACACGTGTATGTGATCGCCCAGGATGGGACCCTGGTCATCAGTTCTCGGCTGATCCCCTCGCCATTCATGAAATCAAAACTGGCGCCTCGGACCACCCAGGCGCTGTTTAAAAAAGAGGCGGCCTCACTCGAATACACGGACCACCAGGGGAAAGAGGTCGTGGGAACCCTCAAGCGTGTGCCCCAATTGGAATGGGCGGTTGTAGCAGAGATACGAGGGGAGGAAGCATACGCTCAGGTTGTCCGGCTTCGGAATCTGACCCTGCTGATGGTGTCAGGGCTACTGCTGGGCATCGGCCTGACCGCCTATATCCTCGGCCTCACCATCGTTCGTCCCCTGGATCGCCTGACCAAAGGCGCGGCCAAGGTGGCTGCCGGTGACCTGCAAGTGGATCTTCCCGTCTTGAGCGGCGGCGAGGTGGGTTACATGACCGAGGTCTTCAACGATATGGTGGCCCGCCTGCACCAAGGGCGGGACGATTTGGCCGCCATCAACAACACGCTGAGCGAGAGAAACAGGGAGCTGGCACAGCTCTCCGTCACCGACAGCCTGACCGGGCTCTATAACCGAAAACATTTAATGGAAACCCTCGCCAATGAGGTGGCCCGAGCCCGCCGGCACGAACGTCCCTTTTCGGTACTCATGATCGATATTGATCACTTCAAGAAGTATAACGACAGCTTCGGCCACCTCGCCGGAGACGAGCTGCTTTCCAAGATCGCGTCCATCTTCAGGGAATCGATCCGCAGCGTTGATTATGTGGCGCGCTATGGGGGCGAGGAGTTCCTGGTCATGCTTCCAGAAACCGCATTAACTGGAGGCTTGGAGTCTGCTGAACGTATTCGCACTCGCGTGGCCATGGAGACATTTGGCAACGGGAGCAAACAGATCACCGTCAGCATCGGCGTCGCCGGATTTCGAGAGCACGGCGATGCCCCCGAATCCATTATCGCCAGCGCCGATGCCGCCCTTTACCAGGCGAAGCGCCGCGGGCGCAACCGGGTGGTTCGTGCGAGCACCAGACGAGAAGAGAAAACGAAGCAGCGGGCGAAATCCGTCCGTTAAGCTAAAGCACTCTTGACCGCCCTGCTACCGCCCGCCCACCAGAGTCTGATAGACCCAGCCGCCGCGGCCATCCTCATCTTTAACCCGAACCCAGTCGTCTTTATATGAATGGCCGACGAGCGGGGTGCCTTTCTCTAGCGTGAACAGCACGTCGAAATCGAGACCTGGCCCTTGTCTCACGTTGCTTTTCGCCAACACCTCCAGGGGGAGCGGCAAGGCAAAGAGGACCTCGCCCGAAACGATCGCTATCTTCTCTCGGCTCATCAACCGCTTCTGGCCAATATGCACAAGACTCTTCGCCTGGCTGGCGAGGTACAGGGCGCCGCCGTAGTTATGCTTCTTCAATTCACGGGCGCTCATTTCCAACAGATGCTTGGCCTGGATGACTTCTGGGTTGTCCTTTTGCCCGGCCGCCCTCGCCTTCAGGGCTTTCACGGCAATCTCGGCTTCTGCCATGGTGGAGGCTGCCTCTGCCTTGCTTTCCAGGCTGTGCAGTTTTGCCTTGGTCCGGACCACCTCTTGAACGGCCTCGTCGTATTTTTTCTCCAGTTCCTTGATTTGGGTTTCTTTTTCCAGAACAGCGAGGTTGAGCTTGGCGTTCTCCTTTTCCAGAGCGGCAGTGTGCTCCCCTGCCATTCCTTCGCCAGGGGCCAGTCTCTGTTGCCGCGTTTTCCCGACGCATGCAGAAAGGAGAATAGTCGAGATGATGAGAGAAAATACCAGGAAGAAACGAGGCCGGTACGAGCTGAACGGATGGATCGCGGACATGTCCCCCTCTCTCGGCATCACCACTGTGCCTTTCACCCTATCTCGGTGGCCCTCGAGTTTGAGGAAGAAGCAAAATTTGTACCAGTTTGTCCGAGAATGAGGGACGGAATAGCAGGCGGGAAGGGAACCGTTAGGGGTGTGCCTTGAAGCGTACAAACCTCCAGTACGACTCGGCCTCCGATTTGGTGTGCTGGCTGTTGATTTGGATCCTGATGGCCTGGACCTCTTTCACCTTGCTCCCAAAGAGCTTTTTGTAATCCTCCACCACGTTCCGCGTCTCGGTGACCCACTTCCCCAGCTTCTTATCCCCGGATCGGACCACCACCGCATAGATGGTCACGAGTGGAACCGGGGGAGAAACCTTTGCCGTGGTCCCTACAGGAGCGGTACTGTCCCAGATGTAGGCAATGGCCTGCTTCTTGAAAACCCCCCAATAAAAGACCACATAGAGCTGAGCCGCCTGATCGTCGGTGGCGCTCTTGCGGAAATCCCCCCCTTTGGGGAGCTCGGTGACCTTCCACTGCCACTCCAAGTAGGGGGTCTTGGTGAGGTCTATTCCCAGCTCTTTGTTCAGAGAAAAGGAGGACAACCTACTCCGGAGCTTGAGCACCTGGCTGACCCCGTCAGGCACGAGGGCCAAGTCTGCTTTTCCCTCATGCTCGTGCAGTTCCCATCCCTGTGGGACCGTGTCTTTTACTTGGACGAAGTCAACGACGACCACCTCTTGCGCCCAAACCGCCGTCACGTGGAGAAGGCCCAGAGTCAGCAGCCCGATGGCGACCCGAATACGCCTCACACAGCCCGTGGAAAGTGACGTCATCTGTTGACTTTCTCCTATAGGATCAGACGTACAGCAGGCCGTCGCATCCTCGATTCGCAATTGACACCACCTTCACGCTTCGACTTTCACGCCTTTCCAGAAGGCAGTGTAGCCTTTGATATTCTGGGCAGCCTCCTTGGTGGCGGGGTAATACCAAGCAGCATCCTTATTGACCTGACCCTCCACCACGATGTCGTAGTAATTCGCCATGCCTTTCCATGGGCAAGTCGTGTGTTTGTCGCTTTCCTTGAAGTACTGCTGATTAATCGATTCCGGCGGAAAATAGTAGTTGCCTTCAACGACCTCGCACCTATCGCTTTCGGCCAGGACCGCCCCATTCCAGATCGCTTTCGGCATTGTTGCCTCCTATCCTAAAGAAGCTCATTTCTGGCTGAGGGGGCCCATGGTAGCCTTTTCTGGACGAATGAGCAAGCCCCACTGCACCCCTCCATTTTCCTCCTGTAGCGCGGGGACGGGGGGTGGGGGCCGGCCAAACACGGCACGCCGCTTGCACCTCTGCTTGCGCTAGAACGGTACTCCAGGAGGAGGAAAATGCTCAGAAAACAAATCTGGCCGGCAACCGTCGCGGGTATAATGTTGCTCGTCGCAGTCGGATGCAGTGAGAGCCAAAACCCCATTCAGCAATACGGAAACGAGGTCATCCAAGCGGGCGAACGGGCAAAAAGAGTGAGAGCCAAGGCCGACATGCACGCGCTGAAGACAGCGATTCAGCAGTATTACATCGAACAGAGACGCTTTCCTGCGAGCCTATCCGATCTACCCATTGTCCAGTATCAGGAGATCGACCCCGACCTCTACGCCTATGATCCCAGCACGGGAAGCATTCACCTCCAGTAACCAGGTCTAAAGCCCAGGCTCTAATTGCAGTATACTTCTACATTCTCACTCTGGTGCAGACGGTAGCGTTGAGAAGAGTCGCGGCAGCTCCCGAATGCGCTTCCAACCCTCGCCGAGTTTGACCGCCTCGACCTGGATATCATCAAAATACGCGTCAAGCACCGCGGCCCGCTCCATGGCCAGGGGGGGCGAGCAGTAATCCTCTTCTTCCCAGAGGGCGAGCCCATCCGCGCCGACCCGCGCACCGCTAAGCCCGGCGGTTAGCGATTGGCCGAATGGACGCAGGTCAATAAAAGCGTGCTGCGCGAGTAACTTTTCGAGGTCCGACATGCGCTCTCGTTGGGGCCTGGCCCGCACGAGATAGTAGGCCATAAGGTTTTCACCTCCTTACCGAGAAATTGGCGATAATTATAGCTGAGCTTTCCGCAATTACGAAATGCGAAGGTTTGCGGGGGCGAAGCAAGATTACCGATGTACCTTGGATACGTTCAAAACGACTCTAGTGATACCTCGGGCCAATCCGTTTCTTGCCTGTTGGGGCTCAGGCTTTCAAGGAGGCTTTCGAGTGGACTTTTCCACTTCTCGGGCGAATGGGGTCCCTGAATGACAATCAGACGGTCCACCTCCGCGTCCCTGCCGAACAGGGACTGCAAGCGGACCTGTAGCTCCTCAGCAATCGAATCAGGCACGCCATCGGTCTCGAAAAGGCTGCTATAGGCCTCGGAAACGAGGCTCTGATCATGTTCACGAAGCTCGCTCCGGTTGTTTATCCCCAGCAAAAGCTCGGAGAGGTTCTCGATATCCTGCCATAGCCTGAGCGCCCCGTGAGGATCGCCATCTCGGCTTACCCCGACGCATTCCGCGATTCGACCGCGAAGTTCCTGTAGGTGAACGCGATCGGAGGTACGCAGTTCGCTGTAGATGTCGCTTCGAGTGAGCTTCTTAATGGCGGTAGCAACTTTGCGGAGGCGGTGACGCACATTTTTCGGGTTCGGTGGACCCTTCCCCACCACCGCATTCCGAAACAGGGCATACGCGTGCCGGATTTGTAGCGAGTGGTTCAGTTCGCGGAGATACAGGTCATGGAGGGTACTAGTCAGACCTTCCTGTGCACAGATGGCGTATTCGACCGCAATCGCTGATGCGGTTAACCGTCGACGTGCACTGCTGCACGCGTTAACGAGGCTCCACATCTCTTTGCTAAAACTGTTCTTGCCAAGTTCTTCACGCTCTTGGTGCAGCTCCCATCGGGCCACAAATGACATATCGGCGATCCGCTCGGCGCCATGCCTTGTCGAATCCGTGTCGGAACCAAAGCTGGCATGAGGTGGATCTGACACGGCACCTGTATCGTCATCTGTGATGGGGGTGCTGTAGGATTCAATCACCTGGGTGAAGGTATCGATCGCTTCTGAAAGGGCCTCTTTGATGGTGGGCAGCAGTTCGTCGTGAAGGGGACCTTCCTCTCGCTGCTCGTATCGACGGATCTCGATCCCCTGGGCGCGCTCTACAACCTTAATAAGAGATTCTTGGAGATCTCGCGCACCCATCTCGTGGCTTTTTAGCGGAATGGGAATAGCTTGTCCGGTGCGATCTTCCCGTCTATTTTCTTCAATGAAAGGGACCCGAACTCCCGGCTGTCCTCCCTCACCCATCGGCTATCCCCGAGGACATAGTAGGTGCCCTCGGCGACGGAATAGGGACCGAGATCCGGGTGTGTTTTGCCAACGGCGTACGCCTCCTCCAACCGGTGGCCATCTATATAGACATCTCCCGATCTAATCAGCACGGTTTCCCCGGGGAGTCCGATAATGCGCTTGGCGTCTAACATAGCGGCATCTGGAGTTCTCTTAAACACCACAATGTCCCCTCGCTCGGGACTCGTAAACTGGTAGATGTACTTGTTGACCAAATAATACCCTTCCTTGTGCAACGACGGTTGCATGCTCCTGTCTATCACAAGCCCGAGGGCCACGACATATCCCTGAACGAAGTAATACATCAAGATGGACCAGAACAGGATGAAGGCCATTCTGTAATGTCTTCGGTGCTCTTTCAGGCCCCTGACATAACGCCAGTCAAAAAAAACTTTTTCGTCCTCTGTTCTTGTACGGCCCATCTCCGAAGTGATTTCCGCCATCATTCGCCTCGCTGCTCGCCTTCAACCGCGATTGCTATGAGCTGTCCGAGCATCCGCCTGAGCCACCGTCTTTACACGTACACCAGCCATGTATCGTATGCATATCTGGGGCCACTCCTGGTCTTGTATCTCTTTGTAATTACAGGTGGTTACAGGATACCCCCTCTGCCAAACTGCCGGTTTCCGTACAGCCTCATCAGAAATCCTGACGGGGGCTAGACCGGATCAAGAAGGGAGGGAGGACCACAAAGAGCTGGGTCGCTCTACTACAACGGAAAGAATACTCCTGGCTTGATTTTCCCCTCGATATTCTGAAACGGAACGGTACCAAAATGGCGACTATCTTTACTCACCTTTCGGTTGTCCCCGAGGATGAAATAGGTATCTTTCTCAATCGCATGTGGACCGAAATCGGGATACGTACCGCCCAAAGCGTAGGGTTCGTCCAATCGACGACCGTCGATGTACACGTGGCCTCCCTTGATCAGCAGCGTCTCACCCTCCAGCCCGACCACCCGCTTCAGGATCTCAGGTGTATAGGCATTTTGTCGCAGGACGACGATATCTCCTCGCTTGGGGCGGGTAAAGTAGTAGATATACTTATTGACCAAGTAGTAGCCATCCTCGGGCACCGTCGGAACCATGCTCGTCTCCCGTATGATCCCGACGCTTATGACAAAATGACTGAAAAAGAGATACATGAGGATGGACCAGAACAGGATGAACGCCAGGCGGTAGCTTCTCCGTTTCTCGCCTTTGACGAAGCGCGAGTTAAAAAAGGCTCTCATTTTGTGTTCACGGGATTCTGTCATTATCCGATCGACCTCTGGCTTTGTGGGCGCTGTACCCCAGACTTGTCATCCCCTTGATCGCCGTTTTCTCGGCTGGGACCGACGGAGCTGGGCCACGTTTTTACTAGCAAGTATGGGACCACTGCCAATGACGGAGCCCGATCCGGCTGGCTCACTTTTTGGGACGGACACAACGAATACAAACACTTACGGCCCTCTAAGCACTGCCAGCGGGGCTCGCCTCTAATTTTTTGTCCGAATTTTTCTCTAGAAGGAAACAGGACCAGTCCATAGGTGGGACAGATTGTCTCGATGCTGCTCGGGAAAGGGTCTCTAGTGCCGCACCAACTATTTCCCGCTAACAATCCCCCCTTGGTGCGTCACTTCCGCTAGGGGGGCAGGCCCCCCTTCGGCGCTCGACTTTAGCCTCGCTGAGCACCCCCCAAGCGTAGGGGAGTCTCTCCCCTACAACCCCTCAGTACCCCTCGCGGAAGCTTGATGTGCTCAGGGAGATTTAGTTGGAGGGGTACTAGTACCGTTCCAACTAATTGCGCCAACTTGCTCGCTGCACTCGCTCACGACCCTTGCAACATGGCAGGCCGTTCAAATTAAGTTGGAACGGCCCTAGGGCCTCAGGACCATCCGATGCCCCCTCGAATCGGGGTGACTCACGATGCCTTCGCGTTCCATGCGGTCAATCATCCGACCCGCCCTGTTAAAACCGATCCTGAGGCGTCTCTGCAAAAGAGAAATGGAAGGTTGTCCCGTCCGGCGTACAATCCCTTCTGCCTCACGGTACAGGGCTTCGTCTTCATCATCGGCGACGTCGACGTCTTCGCTCACGTGGTCTTCACCGACTTGGAGCGACCACGGGAAAGGCTCTCGGACCTCTCTCACCTTCAAAAAGTCTACCACACGTGAAATCTCCTGATCCGACACGTAGCACCCGTGAATCCGGGTGGGCTTCGAACTCACCGGAGGGAGAAACAGCATGTCGCCTCCCCCCAGTAACTGTTCAGCTCCGTTCACATCCAGAATCGTCCGCGAATCGACCTTCGAGGAGACCTGAAAGGAAATTCTGGCGGGGAAATTGGCTTTGATCACCCCCGTGATCACATCTACCGAAGGCCGTTGCGTGGCCAATACGAGATGAATCCCTACCGCCCGCGCCATCTGCGCCAAGCGGGCGACCGCACTTTCCACCCCGGACGATTCCGAAAGCATCAAATCCGCAAGTTCATCAATGATGACCGCGAGATATGCGAGCCGGGGACTTCCCTCAGGTCTCCCTCTGTTATAGGCCTCAATTGACCGAACACCAAGCTCAGCCAAGAGCTTGTACCGGGCCTCCATGTGCTTCACCACCAGCTGCAAACATTTTGCGGCTTGTTTGGTGTCCGTCACGACCTGCCACGCCTTCTCTTTTCCATTCATCTCGGGGACAAGTGGGTTATCCACGAGGTGGGGAATCCCGTTGTAAGCAGCGAGTTCAACCCGCTTGGGATCGATCAACAGCAATCTCACCTCTTGAGGGGTGGAACGGAAGAGGAAACTCAGAATGGTGTTGTGAAGAAAGACACTCTTCCCGCTACCGGTGGCTCCAGCGATCAGGAGATGAGGCATGTGTAAGAGGTCCGCAATATAGGGATCGCCTGAGGTGTCTTTCCCGAGAGCAATCGGAAGACAGGATCGACACTTGTCAAAGGTGTCAGAATCCAGGACATCCCTCAGCTTGACGATGGCACGCGTCTTGTTCGGAATCTCTACCCCCACAGCAGCTTTTCCAGGCACGGGAGCGATGATTCGGACGCTCAAGGCCTTGAGAGACAGTGCCAGGTCATCCGCCAAACCGACGATCCGGTTCACTTTGATCCCCGGCGCAGGCTCAATCTCATACCGGGTAATCACCGGCCCCGATTGGGTCTCACTGATACGCCCTTCAACCCCAAAATCTCGGAGGGTCTTCTGCAGGGTTTCTTTGTTGGCCTCACGCTCCTGATCTAAGGGGAGGGTGGACACGAGGCCTGAGGTTTCGAGCAGGGACAGGGAGGGAAGCTCATGTCCCTCTGTGTCCTTCGGGATCGCCTGGACCGCTATCCATTCCTCTCGGGCAGGATCTTGAGCCCCTTCCCGACGTGTCGTCCGAACGGGCTTCTCCCGGGGCGGTCTGGCCTGCCGAGAGACCGGCTCCTTTCCCGAAGGGCTTGCGCGGAACCATGTCCGGATAGAGTAGACCATCGTGGCGAGACGCCGGCCGAGCCATGCAAAGATCTCCCGGAGGGAGCGGATGGTCCCGATGAACGATCCCTGGGAGACCAGGACCATAAAAAGGAGCATCCCGGTCAGCGTTGCCAGGTATAAACCGAAGGGACCCAATGTGGGGCGAAGTGCGGTG
This sequence comes from Candidatus Methylomirabilota bacterium, assembly GCA_027293415.1. Taxonomy (NCBI): domain Bacteria; phylum Methylomirabilota (SeqCode); species Candidatus Methylomirabilota bacterium. Next base: position 25,423 of record JAPUFX010000015.1, on the reverse strand, counting down.
AGAAGCAGTATCCCCACGAAGCCCCCTGGGTGCTCTCCCCGAAATGCAGGGAGGAACCCTTCCTGCTCGAGCAGACTCAGGAGGAGACAGGTCGAGCCAAGGAGAAGCAAGAACCCAACGACCCGAAAGGTCTGGGCTTGTAGTCTCCGCCGGCTCACGAGGGAGAACCCGACCCAGAAGAGGGCCAGGGGGAGCAAGAATGCGACAACCCCCAAGATCCCGAAGAGATCTCCAGCCAGGTGGGCCCCCACCAACCCACCGAAGTTTCGCACCGCTCCTCCGCGGGAGACATAGTGAAAGAAGGAAGGATCCTTGGGACTGAAGGAGACGAGGCTCACCAGTAGAAGGAGGGCAAAGGCCATGACGAGCAGACCCAGGACCTCCTTGGTCTTGGGATGGCGAAACAGAGAGGATAAGGCCGAGGAGAGCTTCATCGTCCCTCCTTCACGGTTCCGCGCCCCACACGTCGATGACGATCGGCAGGATCATGGGGCGGCGATCAAAAGCCTTGTGAACGAATTTCCGCAGGGCGACCTTTATCTTTTCTTTCAGGATGCTCGCATCCCCCCGCTCTTCTTCCGGACAGCCGGCCAGGAGCTCCTTCACCAAGTGATTGGCCGCGTCAAAGAACGCCTCCTGTTCCTGCAGATGGACGAACCCGCGAGAGACAATTTCGGGGCCGACCACAATGGCTCTGGTCTGATGATGAAGGCCCACCACAACCACCACCATTCCATCCCTTGCCAGGTGCTGCCGTTCTCGCAAGACAGCATCGCCGACATCTCCCACACCCTTCCCGTCCACAAAGACCCGTCCCCCAGTTACCTTGCCAACAATGTCTCGCTTCTCGGGGGTAAACTCGAGGATATCCCCGTTTTCCGCCAGGCAGATGTGGGCCGGGTCAATCCCGACAGCCGTCGCCAATCTCGCATGGTGATGGCGGTGTCGGTACTCTCCGTGAATCGGGACAAAGAACTTCGGTCGAGTCAGATTCAACATCAGCTTGAGTTCTTCTTGGCACGGGTGACCCGAGACATGCACCGGGGCGAACTCTTCAGTAATGACCTCCGCCCCCCGCCTGAAGAGCTGGTTGATGGTCCGCGCGATCGCCTGGTCGTTTCCCGGGATCACCCGCGCGGAAAAGATCACCGTGTCTCCGGGTGTGATCTCGATCTGCTTGTGCTCGCCTGCTGCCATCCGAGCAATAGCGGACAGGGGCTCGCCTTGTGAGCCGGTCGCGATGATCACCGTCTCGGCCGGGGAGAGGTGCCTGAGGTCGTCCAAACGAACCAGGACGTCTGGCGGGATCCTGAGGTGCCCGAGGTCAGCCGCGATCCGCGTGTTGGCGATCATGCTTTTGCCGTGGATGGCCACCTTCCTCCCCATCCTGGCTGCAACCTCCAGTATCTGCTGGATGCGGTGGATGTGGCTGGCAAAGCAGGCGACGATGATCCGCCGTCTGACCGTGCGAAAGATCTCCTCCAAAGCCTGACCAACGGTCCGCTCGGATGGCGTGAATCCTGGACGCAGGGCATTCGTCGAGTCGGAGAGGAGGACCAACACCCCGCGGTTTCCTAGTTCGGCAAACTTGTGGTAGTCGGTGAGCTTCCCATCCACCGGGGTGGGGTCGAACTTGAAATCCCCTGCGTGGACGACAAGCCCCGCAGGCGTTTCCAGGGCGACCCCGACCCCATCCGGAATGCTATGGCAGACCCGCATGCACTCCACCCGCAGTCCTCCTAGGCTGAAGCGCTCCCGGGGCGCGATCGCCCGCAGGTCAGCCCGGACGTCCTGTTCTCGGATCTTCTCAGCTGCTAGGCCGAGGGAGAGGGGGGTCCCGTAGACGGGGATTGGAAGTTCCTTGAGTAAGAAAGGGAGTGAGCCGGTGTGATCCTCGTGGCCGTGAGTGAGAATGAGCCCTCGGACCTTATCGCGATGTTGTAGAAGGTAGCTGAAGTCGGGGATAACCAGATCAATTCCCAACATCTCTTCCTCGGGGAACATCAAGCCCGCATCGATGACGACCATATCGTCCGCCGTTTCGATGACGAACATGTTCATCCCGATCTCGCCGAGACCACCGAGGGCGATGATCCGGACCCACTCATTTTCCGGCAACGAGCACCACCTCCGATTCTGGTGAGCAGCTGACAGCGGGCCGCTGACTGCTGAGTCTCAGTGGACGGTCACCGCCGGCTTGGCGCTTTTCGCGGTGGTGACCCCGAGACGGCCTTTCTCCCTCACCGGCTTGGTGAGGGCCGCTGTGAGCACCTGGTCCACCTGTTCGACAAAGACAAAGTGCATCCCGCGCCGGATCGTCTTCGGCAGCTCTTGTACATCCTTATCGTTCTTCCGCGGGAGGAGTACCGTCGAGATCCCACTCCGGCGCGCGGCCAACACCTTCTCCTTGATCCCGCCGACGGGCAGGATTTTGCCCCGTAACGTCAGCTCGCCCGACATGGAGACGCTCCGCTTGACGGGAACTTTGGTGAGGGCGGATATCAGGGCGGTGGCCATGGTGATCCCGGCCGACGGTCCGTCCTTCGGGATGGCTCCCGCGGGCACATGGATATGAATATCGACCTTGCCGAAAAGATCCTCTTTGATTTGAAGCTCCGGCGCCCTCGCCCTGGCATAGCTCAGCGCTGCCTGGGCCGATTCCTTCATTACCTCACCCAGATGCCCCGTGAGGGACAGCTGCCCCTTTCCTTTCATCACCGTCGCCTCGACGTACATGATATCCCCACCTGCCTGGGTCCAGGCCAGCCCTAGGGCAACCCCAACCTCGTCCCGTTCCTGCTCAGGTTCGGGGAGATATCTGGGGGCCCCCAGAAACCGGTGGAGATTCTGCAGAGTAACTTTGGTGAGCTCCTTCCGCCCTCCTGCCACTTCTTTGGCGACCTTCCGACAGATGGCGGCGATCTCCCGCTCTAGATTCCTGAGTCCTGCCTCTCGGGTGTACCCGTGGATGATTTTGAGCACGGCTTCGTCGGTGAGCTGTAAACGCCTTTCAGAGATTCCGTTCTCCTGGAGTTGTCGCTGGATCAGATACCGTCGGGCAATGTGGAGCTTTTCCTCCTCGGTATAACCGGAAATGCTGATGATCTCCATCCGGTCCTTGAGTGCGGGAATAATGGGGTCAGCCATGTTTGCCGTTGTGATAAACATGACATTCGAGAGATCGAAGGGGACCGCCAGGTAATGATCGGTAAAGCTGACATTTTGTTCCGGATCGAGGACCTCCAAGAGGGCGGCGGAAGGATCACCGCGGAAATCGGCCCCGACCTTATCGACCTCGTCCATCATGTAGACGGGGTTGTTCGTCCCGGCGGTCTTGATCCCCTGGATGATCTTGCCAGGGAGGGCTCCGATGTATGTTCGCCGGTGGCCCCGGATTTCCGCTTCGTCCCGTAAGCCGCCGAGTGAGATGCGAACGAACTTCCGACCCAGCGCCCGCGCGATGGAGCGTCCCAAGGAGGTCTTGCCCACCCCTGGCGGCCCCACGAAACAGAGAATGGGGCTTTTCATTTTTTTCTTGAGCTTTCGGACCGCCAAGTACTCCACGATCCGCTCTTTGACCTTTTCCAGGTTGTAGTGGTCCTCATCCAAAATTTCCTGAGCCCGCTGGATTTTGACCTTATCCCTGGTGTGCTTGCTCCAGGGCAGCTCGATGAGCCATTCGAGGTATGTCCGGACCACCGAAGCCTCAGCGGCATCCGGGTGCATCCGAGCGAGGCGATTCAGTTGAGTCTTGGCCTCTGCGGCCACCTGGGGAGGCATCTTGGCCTTCTCGACCTTCTCCGAGAATTCCTCGATCTCTTGCTGCCGCTCGTCAGTCTCTCCCAGCTCTTTCTGGATGGCCCGGAGTTGCTCCCGAAGGTAATACTCCCGCTGCGTCTTATCCATCTCCTCCTTGGCCTGGACCTGAATGCGCTGCTGAACCTCCAAGACTTCCAGCTCCTTGAGGAGAAAATCGCTGATCCGCTGGAGCCGTTCCACTGGATTGGTGATCTCGAGAATCTCCACCCCTTGTTCCACCTCCAGGTGGAGATTGGAGGCTGCGAGATCGGCCAGGCGTCCGGGGTGATCCAAGTTACTGATAATAACTAGGATATCGGGGGATATCTGCTTTCCGAGCGAAGCGCTCTTTGAGACTTGCTCTTTGACCGTGCGAATCAGTGCTTCGAGTTCCACCCCCATCGTCGGCACTTCGTCATCGAGGATCTCAACGATCCGGGCCTCAAAGTGCGGTTCCTTCCGGAGGAACTCCGTAATCCGGGCCCGAGCAAGCCCTTGGACCAGGACCTTCACGCGACCATCGGGCATTTTCAGGACCCGCATGACCATGGCAACCGTGCCGACGGCGTGGATCTCCTCCGGACTCGGGTCCTCCACCTCGGCATTCCGCTGAGCCACGAGGATAATAACGCGATCCCGGCTGAGTGCCCCCTCCACCGCCCGAATGGACTTCTCCCGCCCCACAAAAAGGGGAAGAATCATAAACGGGTAGACTACAACATCCCGCACGGGCAGGACAGGGACCGTCTCGGGCATTTTCCGCTCCGATCCCGGGAATCCTTGCCCTTCCAGTTTCACCTCTGTTACGGTCTTCGACTCCTTCTTTCCACGCTTCACCAATGACACCTCCAGTTTGGGATGACTACTTTTTTCGCTGGTCGCGCCGAAAGGCACGCTCCCGCTCGATGCTCCGTCGCTGGGTCTCCGCCGTGCCCGGACTGCGCTTACCCATCTGGGCCATCGGTGTTCGATCCCCCCTCATCGAGATCCAGCCCTCTGAGATATTCCCGAAAGGCCTTTCCTACGTCCGGATGCTTCAAGGCCAAGTCCACCGTGGCTTTCAGAAATCCCAGTTTGTTCCCCGTATCGTGCCGCCGGCCATTGAGCTCATAGGCGTAAACTGCCTGGCGTCCCAAGAGCCCCTTCAGGCCGTTGGTCAGCTGAATTTCTCCTTTGGCATCTGATGGCGTCCGCTCGAGTTCCTCAAAGACCTGCGGGGTGAGGATGTATCGGCCCACGATCCCCAGGTTGGAGGGGGCCTCCTCAGGAGAGGGCTTCTCTACAAGACCGGTCACCCGGTACACCCCGTTTTCGACCGGCTCCCCCGCAATGATCCCGTAGCTGCTCACGCTCTCTCGGGAGACTGGACACACCGCAAGCACCGAAGCATGATACCGGTGGAAGACCGCTAAGAGCTGTGCAGTGGCTGGGACCGGGGCATCGATGAGGTCGTCCGGCAATACCACGGCAAAAGGCTCCTCGCCGACCACATCCTTTGCTACCAAGACGGCGTGGCCGAGACCGAGCGGCACCTTCTGGCGGATGTAACAGAAGGTGATGAGCTCCGCGATTCTGCGCATATCCCTAAGGAGATCCTCCTTTCCCTGGGCGGCCAAGACGTATTCGAGCTCGACTGAACGGTCAAAGTGATCCTCAATGGCATTCTTTCCGCGACCGGTGACCATGATGATGTCTTCAATGCCGGCCGCCAGTGCCTCTTCCACCGCGTATTGGATCACCGGTTTGTCCACGATGGGGAGCATCTCTTTGGGCTGCACCTTCGTGGCCGGCAGAAATCGGGTCCCTAAGCCGGCGACCGGAAAGACCGCCTTTCGGACCTTCACGCCATCACCCCTTCGTCTCGCCCATTCTGTGCGTCGTTACAAATTTAGAGACTATAGAACCCCTCTGCGAAAGTCAATATGTGTACAGCGAAAAAGGACTTGACAACGTCCGGGAAATTCCTTAGATTCACGCCTGCTCTTTGCAGGAAAAGGACCTGGAGCAGCACTCGATATCCGTACCGCACCGAGTGGTTTCGATCCCGTTGGTTTGCTCGACCGCGGGGGGAGATCGAGGACCTTCGCGGTTTTTTTGTGCTTGAAAGGACTGCACCAGGTTTTCCAGCCCCGGAACTTTGAGCAGGACAGGAAAGGAGGGAAAGCAGTGCGGGTCAATGGCAAGGTAAAGTGGTTTAATGACTCCAAGGGTTACGGCTTTATTGAGCGGCCCGATGGGGACGACGTTTTCGTCCACTATTCTGCCATCGCAGGGACCGGCTTCCGGTCACTGACGGAAGGCCAGGAGGTGGAATTCGATATTGTCGATGGCCCCAAGGGCAAGCAGGCTGCGAATGTGACGAAGGCGTAGTCTCGCCCCTTTCCCTTTGGGGAACTAGACAATTTGCCGGTAAAGCGGCCCCTCACGGTGAGGCAAAAGTCTCTCGCGCCCTTCTTTTAGATGGTTTCTGCCAGATCTTCCACCGGCACTTCGACGCCACACAGGTCGCAGTGGACGGTATCCCCCACCGTCGCCATGTCGAATTCCATCACAGAGCAAAACGGACAGAACCGGATATCCTTCTCTTGCGTCATAGTCGCATAGCAATACTGCTCTTAATTTAATCCATCATCGCCGAAATGTGCGCGAAATTCAAGTAAATTAACATGCTGGAGGGGCCAGCGAGGAGGAAAGCCTTCGCGAATTCCGGTTGCCGTGGTTTCCTACTGCTACCAATCTCAGTTACTATAGCAGGGGAGGTGTGGTCACACGTCCCGAGCAACAGAGGGGAGCACCTCAAGCACTGGGAAGGGAGCCCGAGAAAGGAGCGTGTATGAGCAGATTGGAAGCCCTACAAGCGATGCTTAAGAAAAATCCCACCGACGCCTTGCTCCTTTACATGCTGGGCAACGAATACTTTAACGCAGGACAGTATCACGAGTGTGTTACGGCCATGGAGAGGTATTTCAGCCTGACGGAAGATGAGGGAGCAGCCTATCGGACGCTGGCCCAGGCCCTGGCGAAACTGGGTAAGATCTCAGAGGCTCGCCAAGCCTATACGGCGGGGATTCGGGCCGCGCAGAAATTTGGACATCCCAGTATGGTCGAAGAATACGAAGAGACGTTGAAGACCTTAGAGTGACGTCTCGCCGGTTGCGCCCCACTGCTCCTACCATACTCGCCCAAAGGCAACGTCGCAAGAAGCGTGTCATGGGGCATCGACAATACTCCACGCGTCCCATGGGGAAACCATGGCAACAGACCTTCACCTGCCATCCTGTCTTGCTAAGGGAGTGTCCGGGAGAGATCTTTCGGGATCCTGAGCGTGGTTTCCTCGTAGGGGTCGTAGATCACTTTAAGCTTCTCACCCGCCCGCAGAGGGCGGTCCTCATCCCGAATTCCATTGAGGAGGGCCAGGTCCCACGCCCGATTCTCCTTCCCCCAGAGGGTCATGGCCATCTCTTTCAAGCTTTCGCCCCCTCGGGCGGTAACGACCCTTACCCGTTTTCGTTCACCGCGCGCGCCATAGACCAGCCCCTCCAGTCGGGCCTTGTATTCATCCGTCTTCACCACGAGGGATCTTCCGTGTGGAGCGTCAAGGAATTTTCCCTTTGGGGGGTCCAGAATTTCGATCATGACGCGAGCTCGGTCGATCCGTTCTAAGGTGCCCGGGTGGGTGGCTCGGAAGGCGTGATACCCCACGCCACTGAGGCGGTTCTTGATCTGGAGGGTCCGCATGAAGCTTATCATCCCCCGAGGATTGTAGCCCGCCCTCGTGGCCCAGCGGATCCCCTTCTCGTCCGACTCCAGCTCAGCCTCTCGACCGTAACCCAGCAAGATCTGGGTAGAGATCTCACTGGACAGTGCCAACCAACCAGCCGCGTTTTCCCGGCCTCCCGGACTCACCACAGCAAGGCCCAATGTCAAGATTTGGGCTCCGAGGGCACGCGTCATCTGCTCGGCAGAGTGATGGGAAGTGACGTGAGCGATCTCGTGCCCCAAGATTGCCGCCAGCTCTGTCTCGCTATTGAGCTCGGCCAGGATCCCCCGGGTAACATAGACGAAGCCCCCGGGAACGGCAAAGGCGTTGACCATCGGATCGTCGACGACGGTAAACTGAAATTTGAAGGGAGAGGATTCCGCCTCCCGCAACACGCGGTGACCCACCTGAGTGACGTAGGCTTGAATGGCCGCATCCTTGTAATAACCAAACCTTTTCAGGATTTCTGGGTGCGCTCGTTTCCCGATGGCCTCCTCCTTTTTCGAAGAGATCACCGAGAAGGCCCAGGCCGGCCCTCGCCCCTGGAGCAGCTCCCCCATAAGCCCTCCCCCCAGCAGGATCAGGCTCCGCAGGAACCCCCGGCGATTCATCCCCCCGCACCACAGGCAGGGTGTCATCTCTCCACGCCTCCGCCGTCAGCTCACAGGTGCAAAAACGGCTCAATTGCACGTCCAAATCCGGGTGGCGCCATATCGTACCATTGTCCTTCTAGTTCAGCAAGGAAGTTAGGCTTTGGAAATCGGGGTATATCTCGCCAACTTCTTCCCCTTCGGGTTGATCCGGGGGGTGCCCTACATGGGGAAACGGACGCGGCTGACATCGGGGGGGAATCAGGATCCTACAAAGTGGAGGCTACTGCCGGAAGATCTGCTTGGGGCGAGTATTTCGGGACCTGAATCGTCGGTCCCACGGTCTAGCCCGGATTATTCACATAGAAGTGAATAATCTGCCCTCCGGACTTCGCCTCCGCCCCGCGTTTGCGGGGCGTCGCTCAGGGCTAGCCTTGAGGCCCGCCGCAGCGGCGGGATCGAAACCTGCCGGTGCGGCCGAGCCCGCACCTGCAGGCGCATTATTCACGAACGGAGTGTCTTGGTGAATAATGCGGGCTAGGGACTGCGCCAGAGATCGCGTGCCTCCTCTCGACGCACTTGCTCGGCAATCTTCGCCAATTCATCGGTCGGAATCGACGGAGCCCCTGCGAGGATCCTCCCGCTCACCCTCGCGCCTTCCCGAACGACCAGGACTTTACTCCGGACGTTTCCAAACAGACGGCCACTCGATGAAAACTCGACCTTTTCTGTAGCCATGAGATTTCCGCGAACCGCTCCGGCCACCACTATCTCAGTCGCGGAGATGTCCGACTGGATGGAGGCTCCCTCTAAGACTACCACGCTCCCCGTCAGGCAAATCTTTCCCTCAAACTGGTCCCCCAGCTCGATATTTCCTTCGCCCGAGAGCTCACCCCGGACCACTAATCCTTTGCCGATGACGAAGGACATCCTTTCCTCAGTTCCCCCTCTCTGCCTCAATTTTGAAGCGCGCCAGAGCTGTCTGCGCCTCCTGCGCTTTCTCCAAGAGCGCAACAAAATCCTGCTCCGGCGAGTGTTCGGATCGATCTCCGCCCGACCGGACCAATGTCCCGAGCCGCTCTGTCAGATCTCCGAGACGACCCTGAACTTCTTGGACGGTTTCGGCCAGGCTCTCGATGGCCCGGTTCAGGGCGGTCTCCAGCTCCACGAGATCATCCCCCTTGCGCAGCTTGAACCCCGTGGAGAGATCCCCTGCCGCCATCCGGTCTACCACCTGCTGGAACCGGTAGAGGGGGCCGGCAAAGCGGTGAGTGAAAAAAACCGTGATAAAAACACTGAGAAAAGCCGAGACGACCATGGCGACAAAGATGGCCGGCCAGATGCGGATCCCCAAGGCCTGAAGATCCTGAGCGACTGTTTGCTTAACGGTGGCAGAGGCGGAGGAGTAGAGAAGGACATCCAGAGGCACAAAAAGGAACGCAATGATCAGAAGGGAAGAGATGATCAGGGGAACGAGAGAGAGATAGACGTATTTCTTCTGGATTCCATGGACGTAGAATCGGCGTCGCCTCGACGGGTTGCGCACTTCATGGACCCCCTTCCCGTTCGGGGGGGGCCACGATGCCGTACGCCTTGAGCTTCCGATGAAGGTTTGAACGTTCGATTTTCAGCCGCTCCGCCGCCCGGGTGATATTCCACTGATTTTCCCGCAGATGCGTCAAAATATACTCCCGCTCGAACCGGTTTCGCGCCTCTCGAAGCGAGGCGTTCCTCCAGACCTCGGGGACGAACGCGGCCGCCTCCTCTCGGCCTGGGCGAGGCCGCAATGCGGGCTCGACATCAAAGCGGTGGATAACGTCTCCGGGAACCATAATAACTAGCCGTTCAATGACATTCTTGAGTTCCCGGACGTTCCCCGGCCAAGAATGTTGCAAGAACAGTTCCATCGCGTCTGTCGAGAGGCTCTTTTCCCGCTTGCCGTACTCGGCGCAGAATCCCTTCAGATAGTGTCGGGCCAACAGCGATACATCTTCTCGGCGCTCCCTGAGCGGGGGCACCTCAATGGGAATCACGTTCAGACGATAGTAGAGGTCCTCCCGAAATCGCCCGTCGTGGATCTCCACCTCCAGATCCTTGTTGGAAGCAGCAATGACTCGGACGTCCACCCGGACAGCCTCGGTCCCCCCCACCCGTTCACAGGTCTGCTCCTGGAGCACGCGGAGAACCTTGGCCTGTGTCTTGACACTCATGTCGCCGACCTCGTCCAGAAAAATCGTCCCCCCGTCGGCGAGCTCAAATTTACCACGGCGAGTGTTGGTGGCTCCGGTAAAGGCCCCCTTCTCGTGGCCAAAGAGCTCACTCTCAATCAGTTCGTCCGGAATGGCGGCGCAATTGACCTCCACAAAGGGCTTCTCGCCCCGCAGGCTTCCCCGATGAATGGCCCTGGCGATCAGCTCCTTGCCGGTTCCACTCTCCCCTCGGATCAAGACCCGGCCGTGGCTTGGCGCAACCGACTCGATCTGCTTGAGAAGCTTCCGGATCGCTGGACTGTCGCCGACGATCTCGTATTGGCGTTCGAGGTGCTGTCGAAGGGCCCGGTTCTCTTGCAGGAGGCGCTGCTGTTCCAGGCCGTGCCGGACTGCCAAAAGGGTGCGCTCGATCTCGGGAGGTTTCTCGATAAAGTCATAGGCTCCCATCTTGAGGGCCCGTACGGCCGTTTCGACGGATCCATGTCCCGAGATCATGATCACCGGTGTCTCGGGAATCATCCCCTTAAGCATGTCAAGGGCCTGCAGCCCATCCATTCCTGGAAGCCAGATATCTAAGATCACGAGGTCGGGAGACGAGCGCTGGACCTCCGCGAGGGCCTCTTCCCCAGTGTGGGCGGTCCGCACCGCATACCCCTCGTCGGTGAGAATATCCTTAATCACCTTGAGGATGTTGGGTTCGTCGTCTACGACCAGGATGTTCTCCCTCGGCATCACCATCATTACACCACCTCGGCCACAACCGGCAGCGTGGGAAATTCCATGATCATCCGGGTCCCTCGCGGGTGATTCTCTTCTACCCGAATGGTTCCGCTGTGCTCTGTGATAATCCGGTATACGATGGCAAGTCCCAGGCCGGTCCCAGATTTCTTAGTGGAAAAGTAGGGAAGAAAAAGGCGCTCCCTGTCTTCCGGCGGAATGCCAGGCCCGGTGTCGTTCACCTCCAAGCGGACCCTTCCCTCGTCCGGCACATACTGAGTCTTCAGACAAATCTCCCCCTCCTCCCCCACGGCCGCCACTGCATTGTCCACGAGATTGACCAACGCTCGCTTCATCTGATCCGGGTCCATGTTGATCGGGGGCACCTGGGGATCGAGACCGGCGGTCAGCCGGATGCGCCTGGAGATTCCGGAGTACAGATTGAGGACCTTCTCGATCAACGCATGGAGGTCACCTGGTCGAGCACGAGAGCTCGGCATCCGGGCATATTGGGAAAATTCATCGACCAAAGCCTTGAGACCGTCCACCTCCTGAACGATGGTCTCGGTACACTCGTCAAAAACCCGGGAGAAATCGTCAGAGCCTTGAGCAAACTTCTTTCGAAGACGCTGGGTGGAGAGCCTAATTGGAGTTAAGGGGTTTTTGATCTCATGGGCGATTCGTCGTGCCACTTCCCGCCACGCTATAGCCTGCTGGGCCCGCATGAGTTCAGTAATGTCATCAAAGACGACCACCATCCCGCGATATTCGCCCTCCCGACCTCTCAGGCTCGAGATATTAACCACGAAGGTCGCCATCCGACCCAAAAGGGAGAGCGTCACTTCTTCATTCACCGTGGCTCGTCCATCCTGGGTCATCCGGTCCATCAGATGGCGGAGGGGGGTCAACGGATCCACGCCGAAGAGCGCGCGATAGTGTCGCTGGAGGGCCATTGTGGTGTCGAGGTCTAGCATGCGAGCCGCCGCGCGGTTCAAGGTATTCACTCGTCCTTCTGCGTCCACAGAAAGAACGCCGGCCCCGATGCTTTCCAGGACCGTCTCCATGTACGCTCGGCGCTGTCCCAGCTCGACATTGGTCCGCTGCAGATCCCGGTTCATTTCCGTCAGCTCGACCTTGCTCCGACCGAGATCCTGAGTCATCCGGTTAAAGGAGTCGACGAGGGTCCCGATTTCATCATCCGCCTCTACCTGCACTTGATACTCCAGGTTTCCGGAGGCCACAGCCCGTGTCCCCTCGGCCAGCTTCTGGATGGGAACAGTGATTCGCCGAGCCATATGTCCGCCGACCCAGACGGCCGCGAAAATGATCACCAACGTGACCATCAGGAAGAGCATGTTGTAAATGCCTTTGATCGGGTTCTTGAGCATCTTCAGTTGTTTGTATTCGTCTATCCCCGTGGTGATATCGGTGGCCTTTCGGGCCATCCCCCCTGGGATGAGATAGCCCACCGCAGCCACCCCAATGATCTGACCCTTGCTTGACGGAAGATTGATCGGGACGATAGCTCGAACGAGATCCCCCATCCCGGTCGTCTGGATGAGAGACTGGTCCCGGCCCGTCAGGGCCCGCCGCACATAACGAGACGTCGCCGCGAGCGCCTCATCCTTATTGACATGGCCTCCCCTGATCTGCAGCCGCTGTCGCCCCTTGCGGTCAAAGATCTGGATCACTGCCAGTTGCATTTCCTGGAGCTTCTCTCGCGCGAACCGATTGAAGTAGGGCTCGGTAGCGTCCAAGAGCCCTTCGGCAGCGATGTGCCGAGCAAGGTGTCTGGCCGAAATGAGGGCCCGCTCGTGAATATCCCGATAATAGGTCTCTGCCACCTCTAAAGACCGCTCGAGGGACTCCTCCACCTGGATATTAAACCAACTGTCCACGCTGGTCGTGATGATGTTTGAGGCCACCAGGAAGAGCAGGGCAGCCGGGAGCAGTGCGAGGCTCAAAAACGTCACGACCAGCTTCACCCGAAACTTGGACCCCACGAGGTTATGCCGGCGCTCCAAATAGATCTTGAACAGATTCCGAGAGACCAGGAGGACGAGGAGGACGAGGAGGATAAGGTTCACGTTCACCAGAGCGAAGATCAGGATATTGCTCGGAATGGGGGAGGGATACCGGAGTTGGGGAAGGAGGACCTGGACTGCGGTGAGCACCGCGACCAGCGCTGCCACCCCGGCAATGATCGGCCACGTTCGCCGCCGCTGTTCCGCTTTTTCGACGAGATTCTCCACCATCGGCGTCTCTCCTGAGCGTCTACGCCTTACCCGAAAGAGGAACGGGGAGGTATGGGGGATATTACTATAGCCAAGAATGAAACAGTTTGACAAGGAGAAACGGCCTTACAGGACAGGGGAGCCGAGGCGTCAAGAGGAGGCAGGCACGGGGATCGGGAGAGATGCAGGGGCCGTTACGACACATCGGGAGACTTCGTTCGATTCGAGGTGCCGCTGGATCTCCTTGACGAGAGTGGTATGGAGAAGATGACCCGCTCCTTTCGCCACGACGGTCCCCTTCAGCGGACGCCCGAGGAGGTACAGGTCACCAATAAGATCTAACACCTTGTGCCGAATCAGCTCGTCCTCGAAGCGGAGGTAATTCAGGGCACCCTCATCGCCAATGACTACGGTATTTTCCAAGGAGCCGCCCAGGGCAAGGCCCCGGCGCCAGAGGTGCTCGACATCCCGGAGAAAACCGTAGGTCCGAGAGGGCGCGATCTTCCTTATGAAGGTGCGCCGAGTGACCAGGAGATCGATGGATTGCTCAGCAAAGCAGGGATGGTCAAAGGACATGGAGTAATGGACCCGGAACCGTCTGGAGGGGAGAATCTGGATGCTCCGATTCCCCATGTCGATGACGAGGGGCTTGGTGACCACGATATAAGATTTGGGGACATAATGCCTCCGAATCCCTGCTTGGAGGAGGAGATCGACAAAGGGGGCCGCACTCCCATCCATAACGGGAACCTCGGGCCCGGAAATCTCGATCCTGAGGTTGTCGATCCCGAGGCCGGCGAGGGCAGCCAGCAGGTGTTCTACAGTCTTTACCTCGACCCCGGCCTTCCCCAGGGTTGTGGCGTAGTGGACGTCAAGGATGTTTTCGGGACGGGCAGGAACGACAGGCGTATCAGGGAGGTCCATTCTCCGAAAGACGATCCCAGAATTGGGCGGCAAGGGGTGGAGTGTCATGGTGATCTCCCGCCCGGTATGGAGTCCGACGCCAGAACAACTGATAATGTTCCGGATCGTCTTCTGTCGTCCCACTGCTCCTCCCGCCACGCGTGGCCTTCGAAGCTGGAAAAACTTTTTGGTCAAGACGTGCGAGCGGCATGCAAGGCCCGTACCAACGGCGATAAGGGATTCTTCATTGACTATCACCTTTAAATTCAGATAAATAACAGATGGCAATCACTGCTGTTTTTCGGTATTGTGATTTTTTTGCAACCCTGGCAGCCCACATGTTGAACAAAAGACACAACTGGTCCTTCAGTCCGCTCCCCACGCCTTCCTCAGAATCCGAGTCAGCACGATTCGGCACTCCTCATCCTGAATGGGTCGGAGAACCTCCTGGAGGCGTGTACGCACCTCAGGAGAAATCGCGGCGCTCTTATGACCCCGGAAGGTCGATTCGCGACGCACAGGGGGAAAGGAGAGTATGCCGACAGTGAAGAAGAGCTCCCGCACCACCCGCGAACCCAAGTGAGCCTCCAGGCTCGCTAGAATGGTCGGTTTCAACATCGTCAGCTGCTGGAGCCATACCGCATCGCTCACTGTCACCTGGAGACGACCGTTCTTCAAGAGACCCGGTTGGCTGCGGCGAGCCACTTCCTCACCGACCACTTCTGACCAGACCCGGTGAATGGTTGCCGTGGATAGACTGACACCGAGTCCAAGCTGGTCCAGTGTTCTCCCTATGACCTCCTGGAGAGAGGTAAAGCCCGGATGACCCATCTCGCTCCCTTTCACTACCCCGATCCTCGGAGTGCCGGACTCGGCCCGCGCAGCTTCATCGATGTGCAAGACGACAGGCCCGGCAGGCGGCTCACCTGCCCGACGGCAACTGGGGATCACCGAGACCATATGCTTGATCGGCCACGAAGTCAAGTAAGTTCCCCGCTGACAACATTGGCCTCACACATCCACGGGCGACTGACCGAAAATTTTTACTTGGCTTCACGTAATTTATTTACCATATTTGATCTTTGGGTGAATCGAGAGACAATTTCGATAGGTACGTGTGCATCCACGATCTGAACCCGAGTCTAGGACCTGTTCCCAATGAACGAATCGGCTGAGGCAACCGCCAGGCTCCATCCCGATCTCCAGGAGATTCCCCTTCCGCATATCGGGACCGACGAATCCGGGAAGGGCGACTACTTTGGCCCGATGGTAGTGGCAGCGGTGTTCTTCGACTCGGTGACCGGGCCAAAACTCGTAGCGGCCGACGTGAGGGATTCCAAGCTCCTCTCAGACAGGCGATGCCGCGAGCTCGCTGCGCGAATCCGGGAAATTTGTCGCGGGAAGTATGAAGAGGTCGTAATCACCCCAAAGCGTTACAACGAGCTGTACGAGAGCTTTCGGAGGGAGCGCAAGAATCTCAACCACCTCCTGGCTTGGGGCCATGCAAGGGCAATCGAAAGCCTGCTCGAACGGTTTCCCTGTAATCATGCGGTCGCCGATCAATTCGGGGATGAGCGTTATATCCGCTCCCGGCTCATGGAAAAAGGAAAACATCTCCAGCTTATCCAGGTACCGAAAGGGGAACGATACCTCGCGGTGGCCGCTGCATCCATTCTGGCCCGCGACAGGTTCATCTCCCGGATGGAGAAATTCAGCCGCGAATACGGGTTTGAACTGCCGAAGGGGGCGTCCGAGAGCGTGGTCGTAGCAGGAAGGCGTGTGGTCAAGGAGAAGGGGGAAGAGGAATTGCGAATCGTTGCGAAGATTCATCACAAGACAACACATAAGATCATTGAGAAGAAGTAGCGTGTGGCGGGTCCAGGCGGTTGAGTAAGATGAGCCTGGCGGAGTCGCAGTACGCTGCCGTCATCGCTCGGGCGCGGGTTCGAGCTCCTGGTGGATTTTGTGAAGTGCGAGGCGGACCGCCGCGCGCACCGAATTACTCGGATCCTTGACAGCTACCTCCAGCCCCTCGCGCGCCTCTGGGAAGCCCAGCTCACCGAGGGCGCGGGCAGCGGTTGCTCGGATCTCTTCCGGAAGGCCCTTCCGCAGACCGAAAAATCGCGGGCGGCGGCCGAGGATTCGAAGGAGCGGACTGACGGCACGGGCGTTCTGCAACGTACCGAGGCGGAGGCAGGCGACCCTCAGCACATGCTCACTCGGTGGATGGTCGAGCAGGCCGATCACGGAGTCGATCAACTCGACTCCCCCAAGCCCACGTACGCACTCGAGGGCTCCGAGCACCACCTCGGGCTCGGGCTGGCTCATAGCCTGCCGGAGAAACCGCACCGCCTGGACTCGCGAGAGCCGCGTGAGCGCCTTGGCCATCTCGGCCCGGATCTGCACCTCCGAATGACCTAGGAGAAAGAAAAAATCGCTTCCCAGGGCCGGCGCGACGACGTCGAGTACTGCCACAATACGGCAGGTCTTTTCGAGCGAAGCGGCCCGCGCCAGCTCCTGGCTGAGGAGCCGAAACGCTGCGTTCCCCTGGGCACGCAAAAGTGTCGCGGCGACGCGGGAAGTCTCTAGGTCCTCACCCTCCAGGATCAGCTTCATGAGGTATGGCGCCAGCGAGTCCACGAACCTCCTCACCGGCTCGACAAAGTTCTCCATCTCGGGCTTTCTCGTTGGCAGTCTGCCTAGAGCCTCGGCTAGAGGCGCCCCTCGCACGAGGTCTCTACGTTGGAGGAGCCGTTTGAGGATCTCTGCCGAAAGTTCCACCTCGCCCTGGAACGCCTCGGGTTCTGTTTCTCTGGATACGGCATCCGCGACGGTTTCAAGCATCAAGTCGAGCAGCCAATCAACGGATGCCTCCCCCACGCCCCTCAAAGAGACATGAAGTCCTTCGGCGGCCTTCCGGCGGAGACTCCCATCCGCTTCGGCTAATGCACCCGTGGTCCGTCCCACGAGCTGCCGCGCCAGATCCTCGCGCTCGACGCCGAGCAGCGTCCCGAGAACGGGCGCGATCTCTTCTTGAACTTGCCCTTCGAGGAATGCCGCCAGGGGGTCCTGGAGCCATTGGGCCACGCGCTGGAGGATCTCCTCGGCCTCGGAGATCTCCCCGGCGACAGTTTCGAGGGGACTCTCCAGTTCCACCGCAGCCGCGTACATGCGGGTTCCCACCTCGATAGTGGTGATCCCACGTCTTTCGAGCATGCTCCGCCAGAAGGTGGGTGCTCGCTGCGCGTCCTCGAGGGGCAAGGCCAAGTGACTGAGAAATACCCGAAACTCCTCGCGGGTCACGCCGCGCCGGATGGTCAGGCTCGTGAGGCCACTTTCCTCCATGAGCTTTTGGAGGATCTCAATCGTGATGCCGAACTGGCGGGGATTCGGTCGGGTCGCGTTGACGACGATCGTCCCCTCTGCCATTGCCACGGTCAGGCTCGGGAGGCGCTCAAAGAGCTCCTGGGTATGGCGATCCAGCTGATCGAGGGTGAGGGTGATCAGCTCGCTCTCGGGCGGGTAGAGACGAATGTTGTCGACCGTCGCCGCGAGCGAGCGGAGCATGTCACGGACCAACACCAGGGTCGGATCGTCCAGACGTGCCTCCGCCTGTTCACGCCTCCAAACGGTCTTCGCTTCCCCCGCCGCCAGATAGATGACTGGAAAGATGTCCACGTGCTCGATCCCCATCGACTCGAGCCGTTGCTCCCAGAATGCCACGTCGTGCTGGATCCCCTGAGACGGCCCGCTCAGGATCTTCAGCAGGCCCATCACATCAGTCTGGGTGATCCCGCGCGCGAAGGTGCACCGGCGAATCCCATGGTCGGTGTAGACTTGCAACACTTCTTCGACGACCTGATGTAGCCCTTTCCGCTCCAGTGGCTGGCCGTTGCCCAGAAGGGCCTGACCCTCTTCGGCGAAAGTCACGGCCTCCACCTGGCCTAGCAGGTCCAGTAGGGTGGTGGTGGCCGCCGCCACGCTCTCCGTCACGAGCTGACTCCCCTCGGGGTACAGCCGCATGTTCTTCACCGCGACGGTCAAGGTTCTCAAAAATCTCTCGGCCAGAGGGAAGGTCTGCTCGTCCAGCTGGAACTGGAAGTCCTGCGCCCCGACCTTCAGGCTCAGCTCTCGCTCCACTTCGTCCGCCGAAAAGAGCTGTGTCGAGACTTCCTGCACTCGTCGGCTGTAGAACTCCGCCTTGGCCGTATCGTCCGAGCGCTCGAAGTGATATGCCAGCGGCCCCAACACCGCCTCAACCTGCGACCCCGCGAGCCGCTCCGCCACCTCCCCGACAACCCGGTGGGTGCGTCGGCGATCATCCTGGCCGAGGCCGGTGTAGACAATTTGCTGAAAGCACTGGCTCAAAAACCGCACTTCTTCCTCGTCCGACAGCGGACCCGGCTCCTCGAACACCCGCTGCTTCTTCCCGCGATCAACGAGCTGCTGGGTTTCCCCTGGGTCCTTCCCCAGCACCCCGGCCAGCAGCGTGAGGTCCACGTGAGGGCCGACCACCGCCGCCTTCCAGATCATGGCGTGGGTTTCCTGGTCAAGGGCTTCCAACCCCCCGAGGACTGCGGCCTCCAGCGACGCCGGAATCTCGGCGAGATTCACCGCGTCTAGGTCCCAGTTTCCCTCCGCCGCCTTCAGGACCCCCTTAGCGATGAGCCCCTTGAGCGTCTCCTCGACGAACAGCGGAATTCCCCCGCTCGCCTCGAACAGATGCTGCAAGAAGGCAGGCGAGGGCGTGTGCCGCTCCAGGATTGCCGCGAGCATCTGCTTGACGTCCTGCGGTGCAAGCGTGTCGAGGCTCACATTCGAAAAATTCGGTGATTGGCGCAGGAGGGCGAAGAGACGCAGCAGTGGGGGTGGGGCCTCCTGCTGGGTGAGGGCCTCCGACCGGCCCGCACCGTAGACGACCACCCCGCCGTCGTCCCGGTCCAGAAGGCGATAGAGGACCTCCAAGCTTGCGTCGTCCACGAAGTGGATATCGTCGAGGAACAGCACCAGCGGGGCCCGCTCTGAAAGCAGGCAGAGGAGATCTCCCATGCCGTGAAAGAGCAGACTTCGCCGTTCCTCAGCGGTGAGGGATTCCCGCGGCCCATCGGCGGTCGCGAGCCCGGGAATGATCGTCCCAAGCTCCGTCAGCGTCGGGCCCGACAGCCGCCTCATGACAGACTCCAGTTGCCCGTGCTCCCGGGTCAAGCACTCGGTCACCACCGGGGTAAGACTGCTGTATGGGATAGCCTGGTGTGATTCCAGGCAGCGTCCAAAGAAACACCTAAGGCCACGGGTGCCGGCGCGCTGCATCACTTCGGCCAGGAGACGACTCTTTCCGAGGCCTCGGTGCCCCTCCACGAGGAGGAAGCGGTGCTTCCGGTCGGCAGAGTCCACCAGTGCTCGATCAAGCTTCTCAAGCTCGGCGTACCGACCAACGACGCGCGGACAAGGAAACCGCTCGAGGACCTCCTCCTCAGGCGGAAGCATTGACCTGCTCGCCCGACTCACGCAGTTCTTTCCCATCCGCTTGGACTGGTAAAGCGCCTGGTCGGCCGCATCTATGAGATCGGTCGCGCTGGTGGCGTCCTCCGGACAGGCGGCGACGCCGACGCTCACCTGCACCGGGACACCGTCTGGAACCTTGTCGCTGCTGAACGGCTGGGCGGCGACTCGTTCTCGAATCCCCTCGGCGACGCTCACCCCGCCGGCCCCGTCAACACCCTCGAGAAAGACAAAGAACTCGTCGCCGGCAAAACGGATCGCGTAGCTCCCCGACGGGGCCGTCTCACGGATAAGTTGGGCTAGGCGCTTGAGGACGAGGTCTCCCTCGAGATGCCCGTAGGTGTCGTTCACCTGCTTGAAGCCGTCGAGATCGAACATGATGACGCACAGGGGTGTGCGGCTCTGAACAAAGTGGTCCAGGCGGTCCCGGAGATACTGTCGCATGAACCGCCGGTTGTAGAGCCCCGTCAGCTCATCGACGAAGATGAGTCGTGAAGCTTCACGGACCGCTGAGATCGCCATGTCTATGATCCCGTCGCTCGGATTACCCAGCCCCTATTCTGAAGACACCTCTCCCTGGCGGGCTCTTACGTTTCCTCAAGTGGTGCACCAACCGTGCCAAAATGCCTACAACGTGGGCACCCACACAGCGTCCCAGGGAAGCGCGCAAAGGCCCCCACGGACGTTTCATGTGCTGGCTGTCTTGCAGGGAAGCTTCGCTATGTAACTGCTTGAAATTGTTGAAAAAAACTACGAGGGATCACCGGTAGGGCTACTCGCGGGCAGGTAGCGCTTCTCGGGCGGGGGGGTACAGGACCTTGCGGTCAGGGCAGGGAGGGCTTCGGTGCACTGCATGGCTTCGTACATATCGGTGAGCCGTGGCGGATTTCATCCTTTCCAGTAAAGGATCCGCTGGCAGTTCGCGCAACTGAGCAGGAGATCTCCCTTTCGGAGCTCGTTATAGGTCTGGGGGGTGAGAGCTACATGACAGCCTAGGCAAGAGCCGTCCTTCACCGGGACCACCGCCACGCCGCCCCGGCTGCGCAGAATACGTGTGTAGGTTTGGCGAAGTCCGGGCTCCACGCGGCTCACCTGACGGCGCCGTTCCTCCTCAAGGAGACCCAGCTCTCCCTGGAGCCGTTTGAGCTCATCTTCCTTGGTAGCCTGTTGCTCTCCAAACGTCTTCTCTCGCTCCTGAAAGAGGGCCGCCTCGTTGCGGACCGCCCCTTGGGCCGCCTCAATCTGGTCAAAGAGTTCGAGGATTTCGTCCTCAAGTTTCGAGCGGCGCTCTTTAAGTCCCTCGATCTCCTTCAGAACCGCTGCATATTCCTGATTCGTCTTGATCTCGAAGAGACGCGTCTGCCGCTTACCCTGCTCCGCCTTGACTTCTTCTTCGCCCCGCTCCTTGCCCCGACGGAGCTGCTCGATAGCGGCAAGGCGCTCACGGGCTTGCTCCCATGCCCCTCGGGAGCTGGCCAGCTGTCGCTCCAACTCGGCGATCTCCCGCGGGATCTTTTCGACCTCTCTCTGGAGCCTGGCGATCTCCAGATCGAGATTCTGCAAATCCACTACCTGGGCCAGGTCCTCCCGCACATCCTCTCCCGGTTCATGGCGTATGGTCCAGGGTTCATGGTTCGTGGTGGCAAGCAAGACCACAAAAATCCGTTTTTCGTTTTTCTCTCTGAACCCTGAACTCTGAACGAGTTGGTGGGCCCATAGAGCAGCTGTCAGCAGTCCGCAGTCAGCCATCCGCTCTTGCCAGGCTGACAGCTGACAGCTGATTGCTGACAGCCATTCATTTGTCACGAACCCTGAACTGTGAACTGTGAACCAATAAATGGCCCCCCCTGGGGGCCTAGGGTTCGACGAAGCTTCGGAGCTTCCGGCCTCGGGTGGGATGTCGCAACTTGCGCAATGCCTTGGCTTCAATCTGCCGAATCCGCTCCCGGGTGACGTCGAACTCCTGTCCTACCTCTTCCAGGGTGCGGTCCACACCACTCCCGATCCCGAACCGAAGGCGCAGCACCCTTCGCTCCCGTTCGGTCAAGGTATGCAGAACATCGTCGGTCTGCGCTCCCAGATTGATTCCAATGAACGCATCGAGAGGTGAGACCGCCCCCTTATCCTCGATAAAGTCCCCCAGGTGCGAATCCTCTTCCTCTCCGATAGGGGTCTCCAAGGAGATCGGTTCTTGAGCGATCTTTAGGACCTTCCGCACCTTGTCCACGGGGAGGTCGATTTTTTGGGCAATCTCCTCCGGGCTGGGTTCCCGACCATATTCCTGCACCAACTGGCGGGAGGCACGGATCAACTTATTGATGGTCTCGATCATATGGACCGGGATCCGGATGGTTCGGGCCTGATCGGCGATGGCCCGGGTAATTGCCTGCCGGATCCACCAGGTGGCATAGGTGGAGAATTTATAACCCCGCTGGTACTCGAACTTCTCCACCGCCCGCATGAGACCGATATTCCCCTCCTGAATGAGGTCCAAAAACTGGAGGCCCCGGTTCGTGTACTTCTTCGCAATAGAGATGACCAAACGGAGGTTAGCCTCCACCATCTCCCGCTTCGCATCCAGCGCCTTCCGCTCACCCCGACTAATAGCCTGCATTAGCTCGCGCAGCTCGCTCGAGCTGGCGTCGGCCTCTTGCTCGGCCCGGTCGATCTTCTTGGTGATGACCTTGATCTGCCGCTGAAGTTCTTCTAGCTTCTCGCGGGAAAACTTAGTACGCCGGATCAGTGTCCGCATTGAGACACCATTGCCCAGGGTGGTATCGTAAAGCACCTTGAAGTTGGCGGCGCTCAACCGCGCGAACCGCCTGAGCTCTTTCATCTCCTGCTCGGCCTTCTCAATCCGCTCAAGGATGCTTCGCATGCGGGCGACGATCCGTTCTATGACCCGCTGGTTGAGATTCAGCTGCCGCAGGAGCGCGGCCTGCTGTTCGCTTTTCTCTTGAATCTCGTGGTACAGGCGCTCTGCCCGCTTTGTGTTCCCTCGTCGCTCGGCCCGCTCGAAGCGCTTGGCTAAATCATCTACTTTCTCCTGTTCCTTCCGAACGCTCTTCAGGGATGGCGCAACCTCAGCCACCAATTCCTTTTCCCTCTGTTCTGAAATTTCGTCAAATTCGTTGAGAGCGATCAGATCGGACACCCGAATTCGGCCCTGGAGCAGACGTTCCCCCCAGAAAATCACCTCTCGAGCGGCGATCTCAGCTCGGCAGACTGAATCGGTAGCCTCGCGGCGTCCTTCCTCGATCCGCTTGGCAATTCCGATCTCCCCCTCCCGGGTGAGAAGCGGGGTTTTCCCCATCTCCCGGAGGTACATCCGTACCGGGTCATCGGTTCGTCCGACCGGCGAGGGGCTGAGATCCACTTCCACTTCCGCCTCTGCCCTAGCCGACGGGCGCTCCGCTGCCTTCTTTGTCCCCGCTCGCCCGGCCTGGTGGGGGGCATCGAGGACTTCGATGTCCATCTCATTCAAGAGGCTTAAGATGCGATCGATCTGCTCAGCAGAGGTAACATCTTCCGGAAGATGATTATTGATCTCCTCGTAGGTCAGGTATCCCTTTTTCTTGCCCACGCCGATGAGGACCTTGAGCTCCTCCAGCCTTACCTCATCTGTCATACTGCCATCTCCTCCTTCTTTATTATTTACCTTTATTTACCTTTATCATGCCGGATCGCTAAGATCTGGTCATCAGAAGCACATTAAGTAATATAGTCCATTCTGGAAATCTGACCAGCGGCGAGTGTCCGCTTCTGCTCTAGAAGCGCTTTCACCTGAAGAAGGTCTCCCTGCTCACGCGCTTTCCTCAGCTGGTCCTGAATGTCCTGGAGCCGCAGCCGCACTAGACAGTCCTTTGCCATCCGATGCGGATCGCTGAACTCTTCTCCCCCTTGGACAAACAGCCCCGCCGCCACCTGCCGGACCTTGGCATCGGGATGGTGGCTCAGGGCCCGGGCCAAATTTTCTTCTCCTCCCGTGTATTCGTGGAGGAACCGGTAGATGGCCCGCAGGGGAGCTGCCGAAAGCTCTTCGCCCTGGAGGGTCCTCCAGATGAGAGGCCGAAGGTCCGGAAAGAGAAGACAGATCTGGATCAAGGTCTTTTCAACCGGGGGAAAATCCAGCAACGGTGGGGGGGCCGACGTCGGGGCCAACTCCGAGGACCCCATACGGCGGAGGTCCGTCAGGACCACCGCCTCCGCGACCCCTAACCGCTCTGCGAGCTTCTGCACATACTTCGCTCTCCGGACCCCTTCCGGCATCCGGGCAATGAGTTGGACCACCTGTCGCGCCGCAGCTGCCTTTTCGTCCACACCCTGTAGTCCCGTCCGCTCCTCTGCTCGCGTGAGGAGAAAATCGACCAAATCCTGAGCCGCCGCTACGCGCCCCATGAGGGCATCCTTGCCGAACTCGCGGACGAAGCTATCCGGATCCTTCCCTTTCGGGAGGACGACTACCGACACCCCCATCTCTTCTGCAACCAAGAGTTCGAGCCCTCGCCAGGCTGCCTGGATGCCCGCGGGGTCGGGATCAAAGATGAGGACCGCCTTCTCGGCATAGCGGTGTAAGAGGGATACCTGCTCGGCAGTCAAGGCAGTGCCCAGGGAGGCCACCGTGTGGGGAAATCCCGCACCGTGCAGGGCGATCACATCGAAATAACCCTCTACCACGAGCGCCATCCCCGCCTCCCGGATTGGCCGCGCCGCCAAGTGAAGACCGTACAGGTGAACCCCCTTCCGATAGATGGCGGTCTCGGGGGAGTTCAGGTACTTCGGCTGTTGGTCCCCGAGGGCCCGGCCGCCGAATCCGACGATCTTTCCCGTGGAATCGCAAATGGGGATCATCAGACGATCCCGGAACCGGTCGTAGTATCCGCGCCCCCCCTGCCTGGGGAGGGCCAGGCCCGCGGCTTCTACCTGGCTCGCGGACAGTCCTTGCTTAGTGAGCTCCCGGAGCAACCCCTCCCACTCCCCGACGGCATAGCCGAGCTGACACCGCTCAACGAACCCTGCGTCCACCCCGCGCTGGATCAGATATTTCCTGGCCTCGTTTCCCTCTGGATTATTCAAGGCCTTCCGGAAGAAGTCACAGGCCAGTCGCTGTACCTCATGGAGTCTCAGGAGACCCTCTCCCCGCCGGCCTCTCCCTTTCTCCGGGAGCAGCACCCCTGCCCGGTGGGCGAGATGCCGGACCGCTTCGGGGAAGGTAAACCCTTCCCGCCGCATCAGGAAGCGAAAGATATCCCCACCCTCCCCACACCCGAAGCAATAAAAGATTTGGCGCTCAGGATTGACGGTGAAAGAGGGCGTTTTTTCGGTATGGAAGGGACAGAGGGCTCGGTAGTATTTTCCGGCATGCTTCAGCGGCAGGTAGCCCTCGACCACATCCACAATGTTCGAGGCCTTCAGCACCTGATCAATTACTTCCTCAGGGATAAATCCCACGGACTACCTCGATAATGCTTGTCGGATAGCGCAGGGCTCTTCCCCTTCCGGGTGGAAGGGCGCCCTAGCCCGCATTATTCACGAACGGAGTGTCTTCGTGAATAATGCGCCTGCAGATGCGGGCTCGGCCGCACCGGCAGGTTTCGATCCCGCCGCTGCGGCGGGCCTCAAGGCTAGCCCTGAGCGACGCCCCGCAAACCCGGGGCGGAGTCGAAGCCCGGAGGGCAGATTATTTACTTCTATGTGAATAATCCGGGC
>JAPUFX010000014.1 GCA_027293415.1 Candidatus Methylomirabilota bacterium | reverse complement strand
GGGGAAAGAACGAGCGTAACCTGTTGTGCTGACAGGTGATTTGCGACTGCTGTTAACGTATAGCTTTTGCGGTCATCGGACTTCGGCGAGCTTAGTCGAGCCGTCGTCGGTCAACGATCATTAATAGTGGGCGAGGCTTCCATCGCGCTTTGCTCGTCGGATTGCGGCGGCAAAGCTAAATAGGCCAAGCGGAAGGAGGACGGCAGCCAGGAATGCCAGGGGCAGAATCTCACCTTGAAGCGTAGAGAGCGATGCCCCCCGGTAAACCGCCAGCTGCAGCCCGCGGACGGCGTACGTGACTGGTATGAGTGCCGACAGTGCCTGTAGCCAGTCCGGCAGGACCTCCACGGGAAAGTAGACGCCACCCAGGAGTCCCGCGACACCCTGGAAGACCCATGCAACAGGGTTGCCGCGCTTGAAGACCAGGATCACACTTGCCGCGAGGAGCCCGAGGCTGTTGAACGAGACCACTGCGAGCAGAAGGATAACAGCCACCGAGAGGAAGTTTGCGTTGCCAACCGGGGCTCCCAGGAGGACGGCTCCGAGCAGCAGATACCCAGCCATCTCGCCACAGGCATAGAGGATCCCCGAAAGGGAGAGCCCAACGGCGAGCGTGGAAGGGCGGAGCGGTGTTGCAAGAATGGCCTCGAGCGTTCCCATGACCTGCTCCCAACTGACCTGCGCGGACAGGCCAGAGATTCCTGTCCCCATGAATGAAAAGAGTGCAAGTCCAAGCAAGACATAGGCGAAGTACCCAACCCCATACGGCCTCAGGTACCCGACAACCTCTTGCCCAAAGAGGCGATCGATAAAGAAATAGATCAGTAGGCCGCTCAGAACCTCGATAAATGATAGCGCGGTGGCGAACCGGTAGCTGACCATTAACAAGTAGTCCTTGGTCAAAAAGCCGAGGAGCGTTCTCCCGACCGTTCTCATACCCGCTCCTTTGTAAGCTGATGAAAAACGTCCTCCAGGCTGCCCGTTGCGAGCCCGGCTATGCCTCGAAGCACATCTAGTGTTCCGCATCCGCGGATCTGGCCCTCTTTCATGATCGCGAGCTCGTCGCCGAGTGCCTCGGCCTCGGGGAGATTGTGCGTGGCGATAACTACGGTCTTTCCCAGATGTCGGGCCAGCCTCTCACGGATAAAACCCCGAAGGCCCTGTGCCAAAGCCGGGTCCAGGCTCTTAGTGGGCTCGTCAAGGAGCAAGACAGCCGGGTCGTGCAACAGCGCCCGGGCGATCAGGATCCGCTGACGGATTCCGGCGCTGCTTTGCTGGATGGATTGGTCAAGGGGAATCTCCAAGATTTTGCCAAGCTCATCGATGCGCTGCCTCGCCTCTTGGCGGCTTAGACCGTGTAGCGCTGCAAAGAACTCGAGATTGCTCCGTCCGGAAAGACGGGCGTAAAGGCTTCGGTCGTCCCCGAGGCTGACGCCTACTAAGCTTCTCGCCCGCCCATTCTCTTGAATTATGTCAAGACCACAGATCTTTGCGTTGCCGGCCGAGGGAAGGACGAGCCCCGCCAGGATCCTGAGGAGGGTGGTCTTGCCGGCCCCGTTCGGGCCCAAAATAGCGAGGACCGACCCCGCCGGGACGCTCAGATTCACGCCATCGACGGCGACTGTTCCGGAACTCCACCCTTTTTTAAAGACTTTCGTCAGGTTATGCGTCTCAATGGCAAAACCCATGCCTATCCTTTTCCCCGCTCAGGACATCCCGTGAGGTTGAGGAGCTCCTGTTCCAAGCGCTCGACGATCCGATCCCAGCCGAAGCGTGCCGTACCATAGTCCCGGCAGCGCTGCCTTAGGTTCTCGTAGCCTTGCGGATCGGCCTGGGCCCTGTCCAGGTGCTCTAGGATTCCGCCGGCGATGGCTTCAGGCCCAATTCCTTCGAATAGGAGATCCGGCTGAAGCTCGTTCAATATCTCCGGAATCGCCCCCACCGGCGTCCCCAGGACCGGCGTTCCGCAGGCGAGTGCCTCGACCACCACAAGCCCAAAGCCTTCCAGGGCCTGCGTAGGGACGAGGAAGAAGTCGGCCGCCTGGTAATAGGTCGGCAACCGTTCGTCCGGGATATAGCCCGCGAAGCGGACCGAGGTCTCCAGTCCTAATTGCTTGGCTAACCCCTCGAGATCGGCTTTCAACGGACCCTCCCCACCGATGATCAGATTCACCTGGCTTCTTTCCTTGGACACCTCCTGCATCGCATATAGGAGGTGATCGATCCCCATACGGGGCTCGAGGTTCCGGACTGTGAGGAGGAGGGGTCCTTTGGACGGTAACCGGAGGCTAGCCTTCGCAGCTTGTCGGTCCTCGGCGGGCCTAAACCGATCGACGTCTACCCCTCCAGGGAGACAGGTCACCCGATCCGCAAATCGGGGGTGCGCCTTCACAACCCGATCCGCCATAAAGTGGCTCAACACAAAGATCCGCTTGCAGGTCCTCAAGACGAAATGCTCCAGGGTCCGGCGGAGAAACCTTCCACCTATCGCTATTCCAGATTTCGGATCAGGACCCCGAGCCGCGTATTCCTCGGCCCAGGGAGAATGAAATACATATACCTTTGGGATGGACCGGTTCCCTCGCGCCACCGTGACTCCGAAGGCCGAAAGGGGCTGGTGAAAAATGAGGACGTCGAAGGAAATTTTGGAGGAGAGAGACTGAAAGAGTCGGCGCGAGCCCAACAAAGAACCGAAGGATCGCTGGTACCGGTAGACCTGAACACCCTGCACCTCCTCGCTTGCCTTCGCTCCTCCATCGGGGATTCCGGCAATGAGGTGGACGTTGTGGCCTCGCTTATAAAGGCCCAGGCAGTGGGCCGCCAGGACGCGCTCTGCGCCACTGACCTTGCCCTGAAGATCGGCATCCGCGACGACCAAAACGTTCAAGAGGTCCCCTTCTTGTGTAACAGGGTGGTGTGGAACGACCGGCGGGTGCTCTTATCAGTCGTCCGCGACGATCTGCAACAACCGTGCCCGCATAAGGTTTTTGGCCGTAAGGGCTTGATTTCTGCCCTCTAGGGTTGTCTCGGCAAAAGGAGGTGTGGTACCGTAGGAGAGACGGGGGCGAGGAAGCGCTGTGATTCAAGCAATTACCTTTGATTTGTGGGATACTTTGATTCGGGAGACTCCCGAGTCGGGCCGGAAGCTCAAGGAGGCCAGGATTCGGAGTCTGTATATGTTCCTCCAGGGTCTGGAATACCCGGGCACCCTCGAGGAGGTGGGGGCAGCACATGAAAGGGTGGGGGAGTACCTCCAGGAGACCTGGGCGCGGAATGTCGATGCAGGATCTGAGGAACAGGTCCAGTTCTTCCTCGCGGCCCTGGGTGATGGGTGGCAGGTGCCCCAAGACCGCATGGCCCTGGCCAACCTGGAGTGGGCGTACGTATCACCAGCACTACAAGCCTTGCCCGTGCTTACTCAGGGAGCGGCCGAAGTACTCACCGGGCTGGGGCAGCAATACCGATTGGGCCTCATCTGTAACACCGGCCGGATCCCGGGAACGATGCTCAAGATCATCCTCCAGCGTCTCGGGATTCTGGAACATTTCGAGGTCCTGACCTTTTCAGACGTGGTCGGAGTCCGAAAGCCAGACCCACACATCTTCCATCTGACCCTTGAGCGACTGGCCGTCCCCCCGGACCGCGCGCTTCATATCGGGGATAATCCCACCACCGATGTCCTTGGGGCACGGGGGGTAGGGATGTGGGCGGTCCTCCTGGGTTCACCCGAGGTTTCCCTGTCGGATGACAAAAAGGTGCGGGCCATTGAAGCGCTTGAGGAGTTCCCTCAGATCCTCCAAGAGGTTCAGGGTTGAGGGTTCAGAGTTCAGAGGTGGGCATGGTGAAAGGATTTTTCCCTGAACCATGAACCGTGAACCCTGTACTATGCACTGTGAGGCGTAAGTGGTGAACCGAGATACGATCCAGATGGAGCAGGAAAAGAAAAGGACGGTTGGCCAGCTCCTGCGGGAGGCCCGGGCGGCCAAAGGGATCAGCCGCGAGGAAGCGGCAACCGCGACGCGCATCAGACCCGTCTTCGTTGACGCCATGGAAGAGGATGACTACCGCCTCCTTCCCGATGAACGCTATCTCCTCCGGTTTCTCGGGGAATACGCGTCATTTCTCGAACTGGATCCCCAAGAGATTCAACGCCGCTTCTCGCAACAGATCCACCGAGGCTCCAGTTCGCTCGCGGTCTTTCCAGCGAAGCGGACCGTTACCCTGTCCCTTCGCCGGGTGGTTCTGGGACTCGTTCTGCTGGCGTTCTTTATCCCCTCGGTCTTTATCGTGCTCTCCCTTCTCACCGAGGAGCCTCAGAAGACCCGGGGACCCGAGTCTCCTGAAGAATCACAATCGGTAAGAGTTACGCCCCCCGTGGAAACACCTCCCAGCATCCCAGAGACCGTGACCACAAGTCCCATCACCACGGCCGCCCCCGCCTTGCCTGAAAGGCCTGTACCCTCGGATGCACCGGGGGAGGGGCACACCCTACGTGTGGAGGCCAAGGAGATGACCTGGATGCTGGTTACGATTGACGACGGGGAGACCCAGGACGTTCTTCTCCAGGCTGGAGAAACCTGGGTGTGGCATGCTCAGCAGGGCTTTGTCGTGACCGTTGGAAACGCCGGCGGCGTGGCGCTCGCCCTGGACGACCGTCCACTCCCGCAGCTAGGTGAAACGGGACAGGTGATCCGGAACCTCCGCCTCCCCGAGGAAGGATCTTCCCCCCGTGAAGTGCCGTGAAGCTCGCAGTCCTGACCGGACCCTCCCGGTGCATGATCTATTTCTTTGATTGCTTGTAGTCGAACGTGTATTCCAGACTAAAGGCATCCCACCACTCCGGTACCCCTGTTTCCTTGTCAGTATGCCGAGCCAGGCCTCCGGTAGATGGGTTTTCTATTGTATAGACCAGCTTGTATTTTCCGGGCCTGAGCTTTATGTTTCTGCCATAGTGGGGCCCATCTTTGGCCACCATTTGCCAGAGAAGGCCCTTTTGCTCTTCGTCTGTTTTGAGATTGCGAAGCCTGTAGAAAACAGTAAGGTATGGTATCCACTCTCCCGCACCAAAGCCGTGCTTATTATCCTTCGTGGCGTGGATATCCGCCTCCAGATGGATAACTGTTCCTTCTTCTCTTGGAACACCACCCCAGTATTCATCCTGGGAGACAGCAGGATCAATATAGACAGCGGCGATCTCCATCCCGTGCTTCTCTAATGGTTCCCCTATTAGAAACTCCTCGGCCCTTGCCAGGACAGCAAAAGAGAAGACCATCATTAATCCCATTAGTCCGTTCGTCAGGACCAATGCACCGCTCCGTATGGCGATGCTCCCGTGCTCGAGTCTCATCTCTTTCCCAGCGTTCATCATCCCCCTAACCTCCATCCGGTGGCTGGCTGCTATTCCCAACGAGACGTTTCACGCGGACCAAATCCTTGATGGTTATGCGGAGGTGTCTGCCTCGCTGGATGGCTGGAACCTGACCAGCGATCACCAGAGTCTTTAGGCGACGTGGGGACAGATCCAGGTAGCGGCTCGCCTCCGTGAGACTGAGACAGAGTTCTTCCAGGCCCGTCTCCTGGACCCCCGTCGCATCTGGGGTTTCCCGCAGGTAGGCCTTTGCCAGATGGTTTTTTTCGATCAGGTACCTCTTCCGGTGGGCATCGTACTCGATAAAGACACCAGCTTCCTTGAGGGCCCGAAGGTCTCGATAAATGGTCTTCGTCGTGAAGCCCAGCTCTTCTGCAAGCAGGCTGGCGTTATAGTTACTAATCAGAGCATAAAATAGATAACAAACTGCTGATCCTGATGTATACTCAGCTTCATGAACCTCAAAGACGCTCGATCGCTGCCATCGGCCGCGCAAGAGGACCTTCGGTTCCGCGTGGTCCGGGCGGTAGAAGGCGGGATGAGCCAGACCGCGGCGGCTGGCGTCTTCGGGGTGGCGCGGGGCACGGTCAACCAGTGGGTCCAGCGGGCACGCACGCGCGGGTCGGAGGGCCTCAAGGCGAAGCGCCGCGGGCGCCCGGCGCAGCCGCGGCTCACCCCGCGCCAGACGGCGACGGTGGTGCGGACGATTGTGGGCAAATGCCCGGACCAGTTGCGCTTTCCGTTTGCCCTGTGGACGCGCGAGGCGGTGCAGCACCTCTTGGCCGAGCAGTGTGGCCT
>JAPUFX010000013.1 GCA_027293415.1 Candidatus Methylomirabilota bacterium | reverse complement strand
GCTCTTTCTCCCCCATGAGCGGGAAAAGCCTGGCTGCGGGGTGCCAGACCTCAGGCTTGAGATATTTTTGCCAGTCCATCAGTGTTACCTATCGAATCTCTTTTGCGGCCATTGTCGCCCTGACTATTTCCCTTACGAACTGAGCTTCGGACCCGCGCGGGACCTTTTCCAGGAGTTCCAGAAGTTTCCGATCGCTGGGAATGGCAGGGTCGAAGACCACGGTTATCGAATATTTTGTGTTCAGCATCTTCTTAGCCTGCGGGATGGTCACCTCTCCCGCCGTTATGGCTTCGAGGAATTTCGGGTCTTTTTCCCGGATCGCCATGGCGTCCCGAATATATTGGGGGTTTGTGCCGAACAGACGTGACAGGCGCCGCAGGCTGAAATTGCGTCTTACCATTTGGTCCTTCTGGCAAGCTTCAGATACCCACTGACATTGGAGAGCGAAGGATTGTTGGGGACATGGAGATTGGGATATCCGGTGAGATAGGATCGGAAGAGCGAAGCTCCCCCACCCGTGAGGATGAGCCGGTTGAGTCTCTGGCCCCGGCCCCAGAGGGTGTGGGCCTGTGAGAGAATTCGCTCGGCCACCTCTCGGGTCCTCTCGGCGATGATGTCCGAAAGATCCACCCTTTCACCAAAGATCCTTACCGACTTTGACCTCAGGGCCTCCTCAGCCTCAGTCGTGTCGAGATTGAGGGAGTATTTCCGGTTGATATCGCGGGCAAGCTGGTCGGCGACACTGCGCACGCCCACATCGAGGGAGCCGGAAGAGGGCTCCATGAACTGGGGGGCCGCAAGGGCCAGGTCGGTTGTCTGAAAGCCGATGTCGATGATGCCCACCCTCGGGCGGATTCCATGGGGATCCTTAAGTCTTCCGCTGTCATCGAGCAACAGATCAAAAAACGAGCCGATAGGCTGAGGGATAACCTTGACCTTCTCCACCTTGAGGGCGGTTTGGCCGGAGGGAGTGCTGACGTTATGGCTTCGGGCCAGCAGTTGCTCGATCTGTTTAGCCCTCTCCGGTGTGTAGTGGTTTACGGGGAGGCCTGTGACAACTGCAACGGGTTCTTCACCTGCCTTTTCGATCCGGAGCAGGGCGGAGACAAAGAGGAGGAGGTAGTAGGGGCTCTCCGACCAGGTGGAGTCGAAGATACGGTACTGGTGGCGGCTGAACCTTCTGGCTGCTTCCCCGACAAGGTAAGAGTGACCGTTTAAGGTGAGAGGAGTGATTTTTATCCTGTCTCCGATCTCGCTTCTGTAGCTCGGGGCTTCGTTGGATCCCACGATCGACGGGATGACCACCGGGGGTGTATCCGGTGCCGCGGCCTTGGTGTAGCCGTAGCCAATGTCCACTCCGTAGGTTTTCATTTTTTCCTCCTCTTATGGTGAGCAAAGTCGAGCCATCGGTTGTCTACTAAAGAATCTCAATTTTCGGGATATTTCCCATGAGCCATTTTTCCCGAAGTTGCGGCGCCAGGTTTGAAGCGTGAAGCGCGATAGCTCTTTGTTGTCCCATGGGCGTTTTGATCGCAAACAGACAACTCTTCTGGCCAGCCTCTTTAGCGCCGATCTTCTTCGTGATCAGCTTCGCCTCGGCCAGCGCGTTGGCAATTTCATTCCAGACCGGGTCCTGGCCCTTAAAGACGCCTCCATCGCGGGCATTGAGGTGCCTGAGGAGTCTTTGTTTGACGGGTTCTTTCAGCAGGAAAAGAGTCCCATCACATAAAAATCCTTCGGGTGATCCTCCGTTGCAGCCGTTCACGTTGAGGTCCGCAATGGCAAAAGGGAACGCCTCGATGATTTTTGGGGCAAGGAGTTTTGTTTCCTGTGCCGCCTCACGGCTTTCCTCTGCCGCTGCGGCATGGTCCGCCTTCTTGATAAACTGGAGAATCGTGTGGGTCAGGGGAGGGGCGTTCAGCGGAATCTCCGCGTTCGAGTGCTGATGCCTTATGGCGAGCAGGAGCGAGCGGGCGGTTGTCGCATCGAACTCCTCTCTCAGCTCGGGCAGCGAGGCGAGAATATCAGCACCCGGGATGTCATGTGGACGGCCTGCCCCCCTGCCTTCCAGTGTGAAGACCTTCCCGATGTCGTGCGCCAGGATGGCTACTGGGCCGATCTTGGGGTCGGGCAGCATTGTGAGCAAGGGCTCAGAGTGTTTTAAAGCCTTCGCCGTGTGGGTGATGAGCCCTCCGGGCTCGCTCAGGTGATGTGAGGGTGATGCGGGGGTATCGGGGTTTCCGCCCAGGATGGAAGCAAGCTTGAGCGCGGTCTTGCTTTTGGGAAGACCCTTGAGCGCCATCGTGATGACGTGCGGGATTGAAGCGCTCTTCGGCTGGATGGTGAAGCGAAAAGCCGAGCCTCTTAAAACGCAGCCTTCCCCTGGCCTTAGCAAAGCGGGTTGATGCGACGCTTTCGGCCGGAAGAAAGAAAATATGCCCGGCGCCGAGGGCACCCTTGTCTGGTAGGAGGTTTTTGTTTGGGCTCCGGAGAGGGTTGGGGACTTCGTGATAAACCAACAGGAACCGCTAAGAAAGACGCCGACAAAGACGCCGACAAGCAAGGAGCGGATGAACCATTCTCTTAGTACTTGCTGGTTCAGGGAGCGGCGCTTCTCGGAGAACTGATCCCGTATAACAATAAGGCTATCTCTCTCGCCGTCCAGTCGTGTCTGGAGGTCGCTTATTTCCCTGTCGAGGGCCTTTGTGTCCCTTTTTGCCTGGCTCTCTTTGATCCTGTCACGGAGGGACCTTCTTGCTTCCAGGGCGAGCAAGAGGGCGTCTGCGCTCTTGCCATGTCTGGCTGCTGCTTTGAGGGTCTCGTCCAGAAGGGATTCCCGTTCGGCATTCATTTTTAGAGTCCATGCCGGGTAATCGTCAAGTTTGAAGGTTCGACCTTGAGGCTCACCTCGAAAGGCCAGTTCAATGAGCCTGTAGGCCTTCAAGGGGAAGGAACGTTCAAGGTAGGAGCTTATAATTTCTGTTTCCCGGCTGAACTTTGCCTTCTCTGCTTCGATGGACTTGAGGATCTGTGTATGAGAAGGCCCGCGCAGCCACTGGCCTATCCCGCCCAGCTGAGTGGAGAAAAGGAAGTAAAGTAGACCCGCTATGACTGCGGCCAGAACGACTACTCCTATCGCCAAGTCGGAATCACGCATTGTCTTTTTCTTCTTACAGTAAATCCCCCTACGTTCGCTTTAAGAAATGGCACCATGAAGAGCGACGTATTTGCTCATTTACGGGTGTGCGGATCTCCCATTGGCGGATTAGGATTGGGACCGTGTCTCTTCCCCACGCAATAGTGAAGCAGCTCTGGGAGGCCGGCTACGCAGGGAAAGTGGTCCGTGTGCCGCTGATGAGCGAGAAGGCACGCCTCAAAGTATGGGCCGATGAACTCCTTGGGGAGGTCGAGGAGCTTTATGAGAGAAGGGGTGTGACCTTCGTCCTGGAGAGAAAAGGGAGATTGGACTTTTATCGATCCTTCGGTCTTCTGAGACTCTGCCGGAGGTTTCATATGGAGATGAAAGAGGTAAGGAGTCTGCGGCGCAGGGCCTACTGGAGGTGGTTTCGATGGATGCGTGCTCTTGAGGAGCCCAGGCTCAGGATTGCCGATAAATTCGCTGAGAACGGTGACGGAAGGCAAAGCTATTTGGAGATCAGGGTACGAGTTCGTAGAGGCGAGCCGATGGATGGGAGCGAGCCCAAGGAGGTCGTTGAGATGGCAAGGGAGTCGGTCAGGGGGGTGACGTGGCGCTAAAAAGAGTCGTTGTCGTCCTCGCGCTTTTCTTGTTTCTGGTTGTAGAGACGGTAGGGATTGCTGAGGAGTCTTTTTTCAACTGGGGCTCCTGCCTTCGGTGGAGGATTACGGGAATATGCCGGATCGTCTGCCATCGTGGACACTGCCATGTGTGGGTTCGGGTGCGTCACTGGCGGCCCGACGAGGTCGCGGAGACGGTGAATGTCCCGGGAGACACCATTTGGGGTAAGAGTTTTCCTGGAATAACGGCCTCGATCCTTGGCGCGCCAAGCGGCTCTGTTCCATCCCAGGCCGTAAATGCAGCAAGCGGTATGGGTGGAGGTGGGGTGAGGACAGCGACTGGCCCCTTGATGGACGAGAAATTTTTCGAGACGCATGTGTTCGGGGTTCCCTGGTCGGTGATGGTCACCGAACAGCCTTTCTTGAACAAATGGGGATGCAGTGGGGGAAAGGCAGGGTTGATGTACGCCTCTGAGCCGGATCCCCTCTGGCACAATGACCAGCGTGATCGGGGTCGGGATGCGCGCTCCTCCATGGTGGGCAATTGGGGTCCGCTTTATCCGAGGCAGGGGAGGGCGTTTCACGGGAGCGATGTGGTCGCCTCGGGTCTGCTCTCACTTCGGGCAATGGATCTTACAGCCGGAATTGGTGGGAAACAGATGCAGCTTGGCTACCCGACAAAGACCGCTTGC
>JAPUFX010000012.1 GCA_027293415.1 Candidatus Methylomirabilota bacterium | reverse complement strand
TACGGTCCAGCTAGGACTCAAAGACAGCAACAAGCTGACCATTCGTTCTGAGGGGAGAGGGCCGCAGGAGAGCACGAAGGTGGTGGATGTGCGGGTGGAGGTTCGGGACCTGTCGGTCTGGGGGAATGCCGCCTTTCTTGGCGGCAGCGGATCAGGGGCGCGGATCAACGGGAACGTGGTGATCGCCGGCTCGGTCCACATCTTAGGGGAAGGCCTGGGGTCGACCGGCACCGCCGCCGACTTCGGAGGCGGCGGTGGCATCTTCAACTGGTATAACGGGCTCGACGCGATTTTTGCCGGGAGGATCCCGGACACCAATCCTCCCACCCTCGACGCCGAGATCCGGGTGAACGAGGGCCGAATTCTCATGAATAGTGGAAGTGCTCGGGTGGGGAACGCCGCGAGCGACACCGATATCGATGGCAATCCCCTCCCGGTAGGAATCAAGCTACGGATGGACGGGGTCTACGCCAATTACGGCTTTGGCGGGACCAGTGGCGACGCCAACGTCTATGCGGACAACGGGACTGCCGCCAAGTACGATCTCTCGCCCGACATGCCCATTTCCTTCCCCTCCCTGGCTGGCCCTTACGAGGCGTACTTGGATGCCAATTCCTGGGACCCCGTCACAGCGGGGGTTCTTCCCGCCTCGGCGGTGAGTGGCAGCGACATCACGATCTACAAGAACACGGCCAGCTTCATCGTGAGCGGCACCGATGCCAACGGCAATGCGCACCGACTCGAATGGAACAGCACCACCGAGACCTTGACCGTTGAGGGGATCAGCCGCATCCCTGGGAGCATCACCCTGGGGGGCACGACCGGTCCGACCAGGATAGACACCATTAATTACACCACCGGGGCTGTCGGGGGGACCCTGTACGCCAAGCTGGCAGGAGCGGACTGGAGTGAAAATGGCACGGGTGGGGCCCACCAAGTGAGCATCACGCTCAATAGCGACCTCCTGCCGGTGGGGGTCTTCCCGACCGGCGACACTCTCGGGCTGATCGCCAAGGACCGCATCGTGATGGCGCAATCGCAAAACAAGGTCGCGGCGGCGGTCTTTGCCGAAAACCAGGTTCAGATCACCAAGCAGTACCAGGTGGTCGGGACCGTGGTCAGCCGGTTCCTGGACTTGGGGGCCCAGGTCCCGCGCCTGTATCAGATGCCCGATCTCGCAAAGAACCTGCCCCCCGGCATGCCGGGCGGGGGGAGCTTCAACTTCGTCAAGATCCTCTCCTGGCGAGAACTTTAGTGGCATGTCGCCCGAGCGATCCCTGGCCCCAGCGACAGACCAAGGCTGCCGATGGGATTGCCGGTAGCTAGCCCTTGGAGATCGGGAATACAAGCAAGATGGAGGAGCAGAACCGACGGGACAACCAACTGCGGGAAGTCGTGGCGGACTACATCGCGGCGAAGGCTCACGTTCGGGACGAGGCGGCCCTCGTCTGGCTCCTCCAAAGGACAGTGGCCGCACTGCTGACCCTGTACCCGCCGGAGAGGGCCTCAGAGGAAATCCGTCGCCATGTGAACCAGATGCTGTCGGAGCCGAGGCCCTAGGCCATGGGAGCGGTCACAGATCACGACAATCCTCCTACCCCGGTCATAATGTAAAACGCCTTCCCGCAGCATTTTATGCCCGAGAAGGCGTCTGGGTGTTTGACGCGCCGTCGTTTGTGCCGGAGGTGGGCCGGGGGCTATGGTCATCCCGGTTTCCATCTCCGCTTTCCCTGTCAGGGGCTATAGCATCGCCAAAGACGTGGTCGGTGTCAATACCTTGGTGCAATCCCCTTTGGTTGTCGCGGGCAGGCCTTTAAATGCCTGGGAAGGTTACAACTACAAATCCTTTCCCCGGAGGTTACTGGTTGTAATCGTCACTCCTGCGGCCCTAGGCCTCCCCCCTGCATCGGAATTGATTCCCGGCTTTCTCCGAGATAGGCTCTAGCCAGATGGCCTTTTTCTATCACGTACCGCTTCCGCGGGCGATCGTACTCGATAAAAACCCCGGCCTCTTTCAGGGCCCGGAGGTCCCGGTAGATGGTCTTGGTGGTGAACCCCAGCTCTTCGGCGAGGAGATTGGCGTTATAGGCAATGCGACTCCTCACCAGCCGCTCCAGGATCTGGTGACACCGGATGAGCTGCCGCAGTCGCCCCTTGCGCTGATTTCTAATCTCCATGCTCCCTCCTTGGCTGGATCTCCTCCCCACATTCGTACACGGCGGACATCTCAGCGGCTTCGTCATGCCACCATGGCCGGATACCCTGGGGCTAAGAGTCGTCTTCGTCTTCGGTCCATGGCCGTTTCCGTCTCTGTTTTCCTTTGCTCGGCAACGCGACGTCCGGTCCTGGGCTCAGCCCCAGCCGGACCTCCCTGGTCCCGTCTAGGGAGTTGAGAATCACGGCATCTTCTTTGACCGCTTTGACCCGAAACTGACCGCCAAAGACCTCTGTCTCCGGAACCACCAGGACCTCGCCTTCATAGGAAACCTCTGCGCCCTGGGGGGGACTCGCTCGAAGGCGTACCTGTCAAAGAGATGTTGTAGGGTGGTGCTTAGACTTGCGTTAGAATTTTCCAGACGTGCCAATGCGAATTTCTTGGCCCGCACCTGCTCCGATGGTGTGCTCCTCTATTACTGTATAGGCATGGTGAGCACAACTCGTAAAATTTCTAGGTTTTCGATGAAGTTTTACGGGGTACAGCGAGCCGGGTTCGGGGCGCTGAAAGAGCGACTCAGGGGTGAGGAGGAAACCTGCCTACTCATTCAGGAGACGGCGAATCATCGTCTCCATCTCGGCATATCCTCCCTCGCCGATCCGGGTGTAACGGATGGTCCCTTGACGGGTGGGGGAGGGAGGAGCTTTGTCCTGCCGGTGACGGCCAGGCGCGTGCGCCTCTGCGTACTGCCAGCGCCGTGGCATCACCCCCTACCCCCCCGGTAAGCCCCCCTCG
>JAPUFX010000011.1 GCA_027293415.1 Candidatus Methylomirabilota bacterium | reverse complement strand
TGATGGCTCGGACTTGAGCTTGCCACCGCTCCACAGGCGCAGTCGACGTGAGTCATTGATCTGGACGACCTGCTTCCTGCCGGTGTTCTGCACGTCGCCGACGGCACAGGTATAGATGTACGTTCCGCGGGGTAGCTTCGGCTCGGCCTTTCGCTCGTAGTGGCCATTCTCCGCCACATAGATCCTCACGCCTTTGGGAAAGAGCGTCTCCTGTCCCACCCGTTGCGCGTACAGGACCGGCCGGTCCTGGCCGTCGTGAAGGACCCGGAAGAACAGATCCACATCCGTCCAGGTCCGGACCCACTCCCCCTTCTGCAACTCCAGGACAAACGAGTTGGGCTCCCCTCCGTAATAGCTCGTCACGAAGATCTCGGCCGCACCGTTGCCGTTGATGTCGGCCGCATCCAGCGCCAGAATGTTGGTATACCGTTCCCACGACTGGTCCTTGCTCGACCAGAGCAGGCGAAAGGCCTTTCCCTGGACAGCGTAAATGGAAATCCGATTGTGGAGGGCTGTCGCGACCTCCTTTCGCCCATCGCCGGTGAAGTCAGCCACCGCGATGCCCCGGAGCTCCCCATCATACTCGGGGCCCAGGTCGAGCCGCGCACTGGGAATGCCCATGTACGGGACAGCCAAAAAGCTGTCCTTGGACCGTTGGCCCGGTGGACCCAGCCAGGCCGGTTGGGGAACATCCTCGGCCGGGGGCGCCACAGCCGGCTGCGGGGACGGGGCAGGTGTCTGAGGCTTCACTTGCTGTTGTGCGGGTGCCGTCGGAGCCGCGGCTGCCATCCGCACCTCGGCGCTCGCCAGATAGAGTGGCCGGCCGGAGAAGGTCGAGACGACCTTGAGTTCGACATTCAACCCGCCTTCGGCCGAGCGCACGACCGGAAAAATCACCGCGTGCAGCCGCAGCGTCTGGCGCAGGATCTCGAGGACGCGAGGGTCGGTCAGCGCGGTGGTATCGGCCACCTGCTCCTTGGTCAGGGTCGCGCGCATCATCCGCTCGTCGATCACCTCGAAGCGGCCGGTCTTGAGCAGCGCGGCCTCGATCTCGCGATGTAGAATCCGGGCCTGCCGTTCGTCCATCACCGAGGAGGTGACATGGGCCAGCCCGGCGAGGATCCGCGCCTTGCTCACACGGACCCCGTCTCCCTGCCGGCACTTTTCCCCTTCTTCGAGCTGGACTATCTCGGCGACGGAAAACTGGTCCTGGACCTCTACCAACCGGACCACTCCCACCGGGAGATCCATCCGGCCGAGGACTTGACCGGTGACCGGATGCCTGAAGGGCTCTCCTTCGCGGAAGATCTCCAGTTCCATCCCCACGTACGCACCACTTTCAGCGGTGACGTCGAGGAGATAACGATTGTTCGGAAGAGAAGACAGGACCGTCCCCCAAAGCGGTTTGAAGGCCTCGGCGACTTGGCGGGCCGCCTGATCTGCCGCACTGCTCACCGAGGATGCGGGTTCAGCGTGCACACCTGTCCCTGTGAGCCCCAGGAGTAGCACCGACATCACTAGCGAGGTCGCCTTCACCGGTACTCCTGCTCGATTACGCCGATCAACGGGAGTGACAACAGGAAGGGAGTTTTTGGGGAGCCTCTCAGTCGGTCCCGACGACACGAATCACTCTCCCTCTGACAGGGACCATCAGAGGGAAGAAAAAAGAATTTCATAAGTCCGTAACTCGAATTGCGCCTGACCGGCCCACCCTTCGTCGGCGTAGGTCTTCTCCCGATACTTTCCCTCCTGGAAACGTGAGTTTAAAGTCAGGAAAAATAAGCAAAAGGTATT
The DNA here is from genome assembly GCA_027293415.1 of Candidatus Methylomirabilota bacterium. Classification (NCBI taxonomy): domain Bacteria; phylum Methylomirabilota (SeqCode); species Candidatus Methylomirabilota bacterium. The sequence goes on along the minus strand of JAPUFX010000011.1, from coordinate 2,793 downwards.
TATCACCCCCCTGCCCCCGCTGTCAAGCAAAATGTGCGCTCTCCCTACGGGCAAGTCCCGTTTCAAACGGGGTTGCATGGGGCTCCCTTGGGGGTTCAGGGTTCAGGGTTCAGCGACTGGCCAGAACCTGGTACTTCGACCAGTTCGATCAGGATGCCGTGGGCCCCCTTGGGATGAATGAAGGCCACCCGGGTGCCATCTGCCCCGGGCCGGGGAGCATCATCGAGCAGGGGAACCCCGGCCTCCCGGAGCTGTTTCATGCTTTCGTCCAGATTCGCGACCTCGAGGCAGATATGGTGAATGCCCTCCCCTCGCTTCTCCAGAAATTTCTCGAGGGGGTTTCCCTTTCCCACGCCCTCGACGAGTTCGATTTCGGTATCCCCGACCGGAAGGAAGGCAACTTTTGCCTTTTCCGTCTCTACCACCTCGGTCCGCTCGCAATGAAGCCCCAGCACCGTTTCGAAGAACCGTGAGGCTTGGTCCACGCTGCGAACCGCAACGGCGATGTGGGCCACTTTCTTAATCATCGTTCGCGGCAAAGACACGGGTGTGTGATCGCGTCCTAGCAAGGGGAGTGCCATCCCCATTTCGTGCCAGGCGGAATGTGGTCCAACTCTTTGATTTTAAAGGTGACATGGCGAAGGAAGATCACACAAGCAGGTTCAGGGCTGAGGTGACCGGTTGGGGCAAAAATACCTCAGGTCAGTTCACTTTATACCACACCTGTTGGCGCTCCGGACTGCAATGGCGATGTGCGCCGCCCGCTTAATCACAGTTCACGGTTCACAGGACAGATAACCACCGTTCAGGGTTCAGAGTTCAGGGTTCAGGGTAAAGACCTAAACCCGCCGAATGGAATTGATGAGCTTCGAAAGCATCTTCGATAGGCTCTCACAGCGCCTGTAAAACATTCCGAAACCGTTCTCGCCTAAGTAACCCTGCCGCTGTGCGATAGTCAACAACGGAACACACTCCCAAATAGAGGTGCGCGCCATTCTGAGATAGTGGGCGAACTCCTTCTTCGATCTCCCACTTCCTTCCGCAATATTCACTGCTACAGACACAGCAGCTCTTCGAAGTTGCGCTGTGAGTCCATAGGTCTCATCTGTCGGAAATTTTGCAGTAAGCTCGTAAACCGAATCGGCAAAACCCAGCGACTCTTGATAAACATCGAGCTTTTCGAAATCGAAACCCATGCTTTTGCCATGAACCCTGAACCGTGAACCCTGAACACCCCACCCCTAGACGGTGATGTTCTCGCGATGCTCGCCGAAAACCTGTCGCAACACGTGGCAGATCTCGCCGATGGTGGCATAGGCCTTGACTGCCGCCAGAATGGGGGGAAGGAGATTGACATTTTCACGGGCCGCCGCGTTAAGGTCCGCGAGCGTCCGCTCCACCACCCCGGCATCCCGCCGCCGCCGCAGGTTCTCTAGCTCACGCCGTCGGTCTTCTTCGATCCGCGAATCCACCCGGAAGACGGGGGCCTTGACCTTTTCCGTCATCACATATTCATTGAGACCCACCACGACCTTGGCCTTACGCTCTACCTGCCCTTGCTCCCGGTAGGCCGACTCTTGGATCTCTTTCTGGACGTAGCCCATCTCGATCGCCCTGAGCATCCCGCCGAGTGCATCGATGCGGGCAAGATACTGCCGGGCCTCTTCCTCGAGCCGATCGGTGAGCCTCTCGAGGTAATACGAGCCGCCTAACGGATCCACCACATCGGCCGCGCCGCTTTCGTATGCGATGATTTGCTGGGTCCGCAAGGCAATGCGCGCCGAGTCTTCCGTGGGCAGCCCCAGCGCCTCGTCCCGGGAGTTGGTGTGGAGCGACTGGGTTCCCCCCAGGACCGCCGCGAGTGCCTGGAGCGCCACGCGGATGACGTTGTTGTCCGGCTGCTGGGCCGTCAGGGTCACGCCAGCCGTCTGGGTGTGGAACCGCAGCATCCAGGATTGAGGATTTTCGGCCCCGAAGCGCTCCCGCATCAGGGAGGCCCAGAGGCGTCGCGCGGCCCGGAATTTGGCCACTTCCTCGAAGAAGTTATTGTGACAGGCAAAGAAGAACGAGAGCTGCGAGGCAAAGGTGTCCACATTCAGTCCCGCCTTGACCGCCGCCTCTACATAGGCCACCGCGTCGGCGAGCGTAAAGCTGAGCTCCTGCACGGCCGTGGCGCCCGCTTCCCGGATGTGGTAGCCGCTGATGCTGATGGGATGCCATCGGGGCATCCGTTCCGCGCCAAAAGCGAACAGATCGGTGATGAGGCGCATAGAGGGCGTCGGCGGAAAGATATAGGTTCCCCGGGCGATGTACTCCTTCAGGATGTCGTTCTGCACGGTCCCGTTCAGCTTCTCGGGTGGAACGCCCTGCTTCTCTCCCACCGCCACGTACATGCTGAGCAAGATGGCGGCGGTGGCATTGATCGTCATGGAGGTGCTGACCCGACCCAGAGGGATGCCGTCCAAGAGGCGTTCCATGTCCTCGAGCGAATCGATGGCGACCCCCACCTTGCCCACCTCTCCATGGGCCTCGGGTGCGTCGGAGTCGTAGCCGATCTGGGTCGGCAGGTCGAAGGCCACGCTCAGGCCGGTCTGGCCCTGCTCTAAGAGATACCGAAACCGGCGATTGGTCTCTTCCGCCGTCCCGAAGCCGGCGTACTGCCGCATCGTCCAGAGGCGGCCGCGATACATGGTGGGCTGGACACCCCGGGTGAACGGATACTCCCCGGGAAACCCGAGCTGCGACCGGTACTCCCATTCGGCGAGATCGAGAGGGGTGTAGAGGCGCTCGACC